>NZ_WBKP01000020.1 GCF_009602465.1 Cumulibacter manganitolerans
CCCAGGGGGCGGCGCGGGCGCGGAGAGGGGGACCGGCGCCGGGCGCGATGGGACGGCGCCGCGAGGGGCCGGGGGACGGCGCGCGGTGGCCGTCGATCCGCCACCGGCGTACCGCTGGAACCGGTCCCTGATCTGCGCCGCGCTCGGGCGGTCGGCCGGGCGCACCGCGAGGCAGTCCTCGAGCAGCGGCCGCAGGTCGCCGTCCACACCGTCCAGGCGCAGCTCGCCGCGGCGGATCCGGTCGAGGACCACCTCGATCGGACCCCTCCCGGACGGCGCGGTGCCGGTCGCGGCGTATCCGAGGACCGCCGCCCACGCCCACCAGTCGGTCGCCGGCGTGGCCTGGTCGCCGTACACGACCTCCGGCGCCACGTATCCCGGCGTCCCGATGAACAACCCGGTCATCGTGAGTCGGACGTCGTCGGCGAGCCGCGCGATGCCGAAGTCGATCACCACGGGGCGGTACCCCTCGAGCAGGACGTTCCCGGGCTTGAGGTCGCGGTGCACCACGCCGACGGCGTGGATGGCGCGCAACGCGCTGATCAGCCCGCGCCCCAGCGTGACCAGCCCCTCGCGCCCGAGAGGCCCGACGTCCGCCACGTAGTCGTCGAGCTGCGGGCCGTCGACGAACTCGGTCACGATGTACGGGCGAGCCGCCTCGAGGTCGGCGTCGATCACGTCGGCGATGTTGCGGTCGCGCACCCGCCGCATGAGCTCCAGCTCGCGCCGCAGCCGGGCCCGGGCCTGCGGGTCGTCCGCGATGTGCTCACGCAGCACCTTCAGGGCGACCGGCCGCTCGTCGGCGTCCACCGCCAGGTACACCACGCCCATCCCGCCGGAGCCGGCCTCGCGGACGATCCGGTACGGGCCGACGTAGTCGTCGTCCCGGCGGGCGGTCGGCAGCCACAGGCCGGCGCGGTCCGAAGCGGTCATGCGCTCTACGGTACGTCGCGGCCCCCGCGAAGGCACCCGCACGCTGCCCGCCCGTTCTGCGGTGGAGTAGTGCCCGCTGCGCGCCGACTACCGTGCACTGATCCACCGCGGAACGGCGATCGCGGTGGGCGCCCGCCGAAACCGGCATCGACCTGCGGAGGCGGTACGGCCCGGCGTGCCGTTGCGCTCGCGGCGGTGCCAGACTGGGCGGATGCGACCAGCCGGCGGGACCGACGTGCGGCGGGTCGTGGGCCTCGCGCTGCCCGCGCTGGTGGTGCTCGCTGCCGAGCCGCTGTACGTGCTCGTCGACACCGCCGTGGTCGGCCACCTCGGTGCGCTGCCGCTGGCCTCGATGGCGATCGGCGGCACCGTCCTGGCCCAGGTCTCGGGCCAGCTGAACTTCCTGGCGTACGGGACGACGGCGCGCGCGGCGCGGCGGTACGGCGCGGGGGACCGCGCCGGTGCGGTGCGCGAGGGCGCCAACGCCACCGTGCTGGCCCTCGCGATCGGCGCGGTGATCGTGGCGCTGGTCGAGCTGCTGGCGTGGCCCGTCGCCGCGGTCATCGGCGGCACCGGCTCGCCGGCGCTGGCCGGCGCCGTGGAGTGGATGCGGATCGCGATCCTGGGCGCGCCCGGGATCCTGCTGTCGCTCGCGGGCAACGGCTGGATGCGCGGCATCCAGCGCACCCGGGAGCCGACGGCCTACGTCGTCATCGGGTTCGGGCTGTGCGCCGTGCTGCTGCCGGTGCTCGTGTACGGGCTCGGCTGGGGGCTGGCCGGCTCGGCGGTGGCGAACGTGATCGCGCAGTGGGTGACCGGCGGGCTGTTCCTGCGGGCGCTGCTGCGCGAGGGCGGCCGGCTGCGCGGCGACCGGGCCGTCATGCGCGGCCAGCTGTCGACCGGCCGCGACCTGGTGATCCGCACCCTGGCGCTGCAGGGCTCGTTCATCCTCGCCGCGGCGCTGTGCTCGCGGCTCGGGCCGGAGGTGCTCGGTGCCCATCAGATCGGCCTGCAGCTGTACATGCTGACCGCGCTCGCGCTGGACGCGGTGGCCATCGCCGCGCAGTCGCTGGTGGGGGAGGCGCTCGGGCGGGAGGACGCCGCGGCGGCGCGCCGGACCGCCGCGCTGTGTGCGCGGGTCGGGTTCGCCGCCGGTGCCGGCCTGGCGCTGGTCCTGCTGGCGGTGCGCCCGTGGGCGCCGCGGCTGTTCACCTCCGACGCCGCAGTCCTCGCCCAGGCGGAGGTGATGTGGTGGTGGCTGGCCGGGATGCAGGTCGTCTCCGGCGTGCTGTTCGCGCTCGACGGGGTGCTGATGGGCGCCAACGACGTGGCGGTGCTGCGCACGATCACGATCGTCGCGCACGCGCTGGTGTTCGCGCCGATCAGTGTCGTCGCCTATCTCGCCGGCTGGGGGATCGGCGGCATCTGGCTGGGGCTGGCGGCGGCCCTGGTCGTGCGGCTGGCGCTGGGCGGCCGGCGGGTGCGCGGCGACCGGTGGATGTCCGCGCGCGTCGCCTGAGCAGCGCGACGGATGCCCCGGACGCTAGGCCGCGCGGCGTCCGACGCCACCGTCCCGGGCGGTCGCGGCCCGGCTCCGGAAATCGTCGCCCAGGAGGCTCGCTGTCCACCCCGAACGCCCAACGCTCGTCACGGGCGACGTTCTCCGGGAAGCCCAGCGCCGGTGCCCGCCGGCGGCCGCGTCGAGCCGCCCGCGGCTTCGGCTTTGCCGCCCGTTGACCGGTTGAATAGGCTCATACGACGACGACTCAGGGAGGGGCCATGCCACACCTTCGGATCAACTACTCCTCGAACCTGCCGGGGTTCGACGCCGGGCGCGCGCTGGAGCAGGTCGCGCGGGCGATGGTCGACTCGGGGGAGTTCAAGGAGGAGACCATCAAGGCCCGGGCCTACCGCGCGGACGTCTTCCAGGTGGGCACGGCGCCGAAGGGCCGCGGCTTCGTGGACGCCGCGATCGAGGTGCTCCCCGGACGCTCGGACGACGTGAAGGCCGCCATCGCCCGGCTGGTCTGCGAGACGATCCGCGACAGCGGCCACTGGTCGGACGACGTCGACGTCCAGATCACCGCCGACGTCACCGAGCTCAACCCCAGCTACACGAAGCTGGTCGTCGGCCCCAACGCCTGATCACCCCGGGCCGGCCGGCCGCGTAGCCGCGCGCCGCACCTGCTCGCAACCCGAAGCGGGCTTCGTCGTCGAGAGCGGGGAAAATTCCCCGCTCTTGCCTCCGAAGCCCGCTTCGTCGTCGAGCCCGCGGCGGGGATTCACGCCCGGCGGTAGGTCAGGAAGCGGTAGCGCAGGCCGTCGTTGCTCGACTCGAGCCAGCCGTCGGCGGGGGCCGACTCGGTCAGCAGCCACTCGGCGCCGATCACCGGCGCCCGGGTGTCGCCGTCCACCTGGAGGTCGACCTCGGTGACCTCGAGGACGTCGGCGGCGGCGAGTGCCTCCGCGTAGACCCGCGCCCCGCCGATCACCCACGTCTCCTCGGACCCGTCCAGCGCCTCCGGCAGCGAGGCGCACACCCGAGCGCCGGGCGCGGCGTACGCGCGGTCGCTGGTGATCACCACGTTCTCGCGGCCCGGCAGCGGGCGGAACCGCTCCGGCAGCGACTCCCACGTCCGTCGTCCCATGACCACCCGCGCCGCACCGGTGACCTCGCGGAAGTGCCGCAGGTCCTCCGGGATCCGCCACGGGATGCCGTTGTCGCGCCCGATCACCCGGTCGTGCGCCTGCGCCCAGATCAGCCCGAGCCTCATACGGCCACCGGCGCCGCGATGCCGGGGTGCGGGTCGTAGCCGACGATCTCGATGTCGTCGTACTCGTAGTCGAAGATCGACGCCGCCTTGCGCAGCCTCAGCGTCGGGTACGGCCGCGGCTCGCGCGCCAGCTGCCGCCGCACCTGCTCGACGTGGTTGTCGTAGATGTGGCAGTCGCCGCCGGTCCACACGAAGTCGCCCACCTCGAGGTCGGCCTGCTGCGCGAGCATGTGGGTCAGCAGCGCGTACGACGCGATGTTGAACGGGACGCCGAGGAACAGGTCGGCCGAGCGCTGGTACAGCTGGCAGGACAGCCGGCCGTCGGCCACGTAGAACTGGAACAGCGCGTGGCACGGCGGCAGGGCCATCTGGTCGACCTCCGCCGGGTTCCAGGCGGTGACGACGTGCCGGCGCGAGTCCGGGTTGGCGCGCAGCTGCTCGACGAGCCGCTCGATCTGGTCGATGTGCCCGCCGTCGGGCGTCGGCCACGCGCGCCATTGGACGCCGTACACCGGGCCGAGGTCGCCGTTCTCGTCGGCCCACTCGTCCCAGATGCTCACCCCGCGCTCCTGCAGCCACCGGACGTTCGAGTCGCCGCGCAGGAACCACAGCAGCTCGAGGGCGACGGACCGGAAGTGCACCTTCTTGGTGGTCAGCAGCGGGAAGCCGGCCTGCAGGTCGTACCGCAGCTGGTGACCGAAGATCGACCGGGTGCCGGTCCCCGTGCGGTCCGCCTTGGGCGTACCGGTCTCGAGCACGAGGCGCAGCAGGTCTTCGTACGGCGTGGGGATCTGCGAAGGCATGCCCCCAGGGTAGTGCGCCGGTGCCGGACCGCCGGGGGCCGTCACCCACGCGGCGGCCCGTACTCCACACGGCCCCACCGACCGCGGGCACCGCACCCGGGGGCTGCGCGCCACGCTGCTGTGGGCAGCGCTGCCCACGGCAGCACGGCGAGCCGGCGCCACCCCGCCGGGCGGACAGTGGCCCCATGACTGACGACACCCGGCGCCCGGGAGCGGCGCTCGACGACGTGCTCTACCGATCCCTGTTCGAGAGGCGGACGCTCGTGCTCGGCGAGCCGCTCGAGGACTGGAACAGCAACCGCATCTGCCATGGTCTGCTGCTGCTCGCGCTCGACGACTCGGACGCCGACATCCGGCTGCTGATCAGCTCTCCGGGCGGCTCGGTCCCCGGCATGCTGGCGATCCGCGACTGCATGCGCGCCATCCCGAACGACGTCGTCACGGTCAACATCGGTATGGCCTACAGCGCCGGGCAGTTCCTGCTGAGCTCGGGCACCCGCGGCAAGCGTTTCGCGATGCCGCACGCCAAGGTGCTGCTGCACCAGGGATCCGCCGGCATCGGCGGGACGGCGATGGACATCGCGATCCAGGCGGGTGATCTGCGCAGCACTCGTGACGTCGTGCTGAGCCTGGTCGCCGAGGACACCGGCCAGGACGTCGCCACCATCGAGCGCGACTCCCGGCGCGATCGGTGGTTCACCGCGCAGGAGGCGAAGGCCTACGGTTTCGTCGACCACGTCGTCGGTGACATCGACGACGTGCTGCCGATCCGGCGGCACCCGGTGGGATGGGGCGCCCGCTCGTGAGCAGCTACGCGATCCCGTACGTGACCACGCGCACCAGCGGTGGCGAGCGCACCGTCGACATCTACAGCCGGCTGCTGTCCGACCGGATCGTCTACCTCGGGACGGCGATCGACGACGGCGTGGCGAACGCGATCATCGCGCAGCTGATCCACCTCGAGTCCGAGAGCCCGGAGCAGCCCGTCGACCTCTACATCAACTCGCCCGGCGGCTCGATCCCAGCGATGCTGGCAATCTACGATGCCATGCAGTACATCCGCCCAGAGGTGCACACGACCTGCGTCGGGCAGGCCGCGTCGACGGCCGCCGTCCTGCTGTCCGGTGGCGAGCAGGGCCGCCGCGCGATCCTGCCGCACGGGCGTGTGGTGATCCACGCCCCGGCCGCGGAGGGCAGGGGAGCGATCCCCGACCTGATCCTCGAGGCGGAGGAGGTCGAGCGGGTCCGCACGATGCTCGAGGAGATCCTGGCGCGGCACACGGGCAAGACGGCGAGGCGCATCCGGGAGGACACCGAGCGCGACCTGATCCTGTCGGCCGACGCGGCGGCGGAGTACGGCGTCGTGGACGCCGTGGTCCGCGTCCGGGAAGCGGGCTGACCTACGCGGCCAGGCAGACCGGACCGGAGAGCCGGTCGGCGACCCGCGACGCGACGTCGGCCATCCGCAGTCCCAGCGCGCCCCCGACGGCCGACAGCACCTCGGAGGAGGCGTCCTTGCGGCCGCGTTCGATCTCGGAGAGGTACTGCGGGGCGATGCCGGCACGTCGAGCGACGTCCACGATGCGCTGACCGCGCTCCCGGCGCTCCTCGCGCAGCACCTCGCCCGCGGCCTCCCGCCAGAGCGGCTCGGGCGCCGGCGCCGACGGCCGGTCGGGGCGGGGGAGCGGAACGACGTTCGTCATGGCTCGAGCATAGGTCCGCACGTCCGGTGGTTCACCGGATGCGGTGGGATGTACCCCGCTGGGCGGACGTTAGCGGGGCACATCCCACCGCGAGACGCACCTGCCAGAATCGGGGCATGCCGGCCAAACCACTGAAGCTCCGCAAGGACCTCGACGTCCTCGACGTGCTGCTGGCTCGCCGCGACGCCGGCACGCGGGCCGGGGAGCACGACGACGGGCACAAGGTGGCCGTCGTCGTCGGCGGCGGCGGGATGCGCGGCGGCTCCACCGGCGGCATGGTGCTGGCGCTCGAGGAAGCCGGCCTCAGCGACTGCTTCGACGTCGCCTACGGCTCGTCGTCGGGGGCGTTCATCGCCGCCGCCATGATCCACCGACGTGGCTCGGCCGCGAGCAAGGTCTTCATGGACGACATGTCGTCGCCGGAGTTCATCGACCTCAAGCGGCTGTGGAAGCGCTCCCCGGTCATGTCCCTCGACCACCTGCTCGACGAGATCCTGACGCACAGCAAGCCGATCGACTGGGACGCCGCGCTCGCGCACCCGGTCCCGCTGCACGTGGTGGTCACCGACGCCGAGACCCTCCAACCGGTCGACCTCGGCGTGCTGAGCACGCGGGAGCGCTGGCGGCAGGCGTTCCGCGCGACGTCGGCGGTTCCCGGGTTCGCCGGAGGCGCGATCGAGATCGACGGCCGGCCGTACATCGACGGCTCGGTGTCGGAGCCGCTGCCGGCCATGCGGGCGGTCCGCGACGGCGCGACCCACGTGCTCGCGCTGATCGCGTGGAGCGAGGAGCGGCTGCTCGCACGCAAGCGCTCGTTCTACTCGCTCTGCGAGCGGCGCGCGCTGAACCAGGTCGTCCGCGGCCTCGGGGGGATGGCGCAGGGGCGGCTGCACTACGCGCGCGAGCTGACCGCGCTGCGTACTGTGGCGGCGCGGGTCTATGCGATGGCGAACCCCGTGTCGACCGGGGTGAAGAGCCTGACCCGCGACCTGCCGAAGCTCGAGCGCGATGCGGCGCTCGGGTACGTCACGGCGCAGGCCGCGCTGTACCGGTCGATCACCGACGACCACGAGCGGAGGACACCATGACGCGTGCCGTGACCAGCGGGCTGATCGTCGTCGACAAGCCCGCCGGAATCACCTCCCACGACGTCGTCGCCCGGATGCGCAAGATCGTCGGTACCCGCAAGATCGGGCACGCCGGCACGCTGGATCCCATGGCCACCGGGATCCTGGTGCTCGGCGTCGAGCGCGCCACCAAGCTGCTGGGCTACCTCATGGGGCACGACAAGACCTACCGCGCGACCGTGCGGCTGGGCGAGAGCACCACGACCGACGACCGCGAGGGCGAGACCGTCGAGCGGCACGGCGCCGCCGGGTTGGGCGAGCAGCAGATCCGGGACGCCTTCGCCACCCAGGTCGGCCGGATCGCGCAGGTCCCGTCGGCGGTCTCCGCGATCAAGGTCGCCGGCCGGCGGGCCTACGACCTGGTGCGCGAGGGCGAGGAGGTCGCGCTCGCACCGCGCGAGGTGACGGTGCACTCCATCGACATCGATCGAATCAGCCTCGGAGAGCTCGCCGACGTGGACGTCGTCGTGCACTGCAGCTCCGGGACCTACATCCGGGCGATCGCCCGGGACGTCGGTGCGCTGCTCGGCGTCGGCGGCCACCTCACCGCCCTGCGGCGGACCGCCAGCGGGGACGTCGACGAGTCGGTCGCGCTGACCCTGGAGCAGATCGCGGACCTGGACGACCCGGTCGCCGTACCGCTCGACGACGCCGTGCGACGCACCTTCCGCACCCGCGCGCTCACCGCCGACGAGGCCCGCGAGCTCAGCTTCGGACGGCGCATCTCCCCGGCGGGCGCGCAGAACGACGTGGTCGGCGCGCTCGACCCCGACGGCCACGCGATCGCGCTGGTCGACGGCAGCGGCAAGCCGCGAGTGGTCTTCGCCCCCGCCTGACCTAGGATCGTGAGTTGTCCAGCCCGCACCCGCCTTGGAAGGTTGCCCCTTGAGTACCGCGACGGCGTCCCTGCCCACCCAGCTCGCTGACGGGCTCCCGCTGCGTGTCGTACCCAACGCCAACCCCCGTCCGGCCGCCGAGCGCGAGGCGATCCTCGCCGACCCCGGCTTCGGGCAGCAGTTCACCGACCACATGGTGATCGTCCGGTGGTCGGCCGACCGCGGCTGGCACGACGCCACCCTGCAGGCCTATCAGCCGTTCTCGCTCGACCCGGCGGCCGCCGTCCTGCACTACGCGCAGGAGATCTTCGAGGGCCTCAAGGCCTACCAGCGCTCCGACGGCACGATCGCGTCGTTCCGCCCGGAGGCCAACGCCGAGCGCTTCGTGACCAGCGCGCGCCGGCTGGCGATGCCGGAGCTGCCGCCCGAGGCCTTCGTGGCCGCCTGTGACGCGCTCGTCCTCGCCGACCGTGCGTGGATCCCGACCGGCGGCGAGATGAGCCTGTACCTGCGGCCCTTCATGATCGCCACCGAGCCGTTCCTCGGCGTGCGCCCGAGCAAGGAGTACGTGTTCTGCGTGATCGCGTCCCCGGCGGCCGGCTACTTCGGCGGGACCGTCAAGGGCGTCAGCGTGTACGCCAGCGAGGACTACGTGCGGGCCGTCCCCGGCGGCACCGGGGAGGCCAAGTGCGGCGGCAACTACGCCGCCTCGCTGCTCGCCCAGGCGCAGGCCGCCGACGAGGGCTGCGACCAGGTGGTCTGGCTGGACGGCGTCGAGCGCAAGTACGTCGAGGAGATGGGTGGCATGAACCTGTTCTTCGTGTACGGCGCCGACCCCGACGCGGTCGAGATCGTGACGCCGGACCTGAGCGGGTCGCTGCTGCCGGGCATCACCCGCCGCTCGCTCATCGAGGCGGCCGGCGACCTCGGCATCGCCGCGAGCGAACGGCGCATCTCGCTGGAGCAGTGGCGCGCCGACGTCGCGAGCGGAGCGATCACCGAGACGTTCGCCTGCGGCACCGCCGCGGTCATCACGCCGGTGTACACCTGCAAGGCCCGCACCGGCGACTTCGAGGTCGGGTCCGAGCCGGGGCCGGTCACCATGCGGCTGCGCGAGCACCTGCTCGGCGTCCAGCACGGCACCATCGAGGACACCCACCACTGGATCCACACGATCGGATAACCGCGATGCTGCGCTGGAGACGAGCCGACAACGCACCTGCCGACTGGGGCCGTTGCGTGATGTCCATCGGGCAGTACGACGGCGTCCACCTGGGCCATCAGGCGCTCATCGCCGAGACCGTGCGGCGGGCCCAGGAGGCCGGGCTGCCCTCGCTGGTGATGACCTTCGACCCGCATCCGCGGGAGGTGCTCAAGCCCGGCTCGCACCCGCCGATCCTTACGCCGCTGCGGCGCAAGGCCGAGCTCATCGAGCAGTGCGGCGTCGACGCGCTCTGCGTCGTGCCGTTCACCCAGTCCTTCGCGAAGCTCAGCCCCCGGGAGTTCGTGCACGAGGTCGTGGTGGCGCACCTGCATCCCGAGCAGATCATCGTCGGCGACAACTTCACCTTCGGCCACAAGGCCGCCGGCACGGTCGAGACGCTGACCGAGCTCGGCCGGACGTTCGGCTTCGAGGTCGAGTCGCTCGGGCTGGTCAACGAGGGCAGCCACGAGATCTCCTCGACCTACATCCGGTCCTGCGTCGACGCCGGCGACATGCGCAAGGCGGCGGCGGCGCTCGGGCGGCCGCACCGCATCGAGGGCCTCGTCGTCCGCGGCGACATGCGCGGCCGCGGGCTCGGCTACCCGACCGCGAACCTGCGCCCCCCGATGTACTCCGCGATCCCGGCGGACGGCGTGTACGCCGGGTGGATGACGGTGCGCGACCAGCCGCGGGCCGCGGCCATCTCCGTGGGCACCAACCCCACCTACTCCGGGACCGAACGGCGGGTCGAGTCGTTCCTGCTGGACTTCGAGGGCGACCTGTACGGCGAGCAGGTGCAGATCGACTTCATCGACCGGATCCGGACGATGCAGCGCTTCGACTCCTCCGAGGCGCTGGTGGAGGCGATCGCCGACGACGTCGCCGCGACACGGCGGATCCTCGACGCCGCCGGCTGAGCCCGTGGGGACCGTCACCGGTTCCGGGCGGCCTCCGCGGCCTGCTGCCGCGTGCACGCTGATATGCTGGTCGACGGCCCATCAGCGGCCACGCGTGACTGTCACATTCTCCCGTGGGTAAGACCGGGGGGCGCGCGCGATCTACCGAGGAGAGAACATGGCTCTGTCGAGCGAGAAGAAGTCCGAGATCATCAACGACAACAAGACCAGCGAGTCCGACACCGGTTCGCCTCAGGTGCAGATCGCGATGCTGACTGATCGCATCAAGTCGCTGACCGAGCACCTCAAGACCCACAAGCACGACCACCACAGCCGTCGTGGCCTGCTGCTCATGGTCGGCCGGCGCCGTCGCCTGCTGAACTACCTGGCCAAGAGCGACCTCGACGCGTACCGCGCGCTGCTGGCGAAGCTCGGCCTGCGCCGCTAGTCGTCGATCGAGGGAGTGGTCCGCCGGATCACTCCCTCTTCGGTTCCGAGAAGGTCGCTGCCTTCGCGGACACACCTGAATAACGCGCCGTGGGATACGCTCACGGCACACCCTGCGCTCGCGCCGGCGATGAGCCTGCTCGCTGACGCTGGCCCTCGGTGGTGGTCACCGGATCTGCCTGAGCAGCCGCCGTTGACTTCGATCGAAGACCGGCTCAGCCACCCTTACCAGCAGCCTCTCGATGCGTTGGCGTGCGCGCCACACAGAAAGAGGACACATGTCTGAGACCCCATTCGAGGAGAACGAGGCCCGCGAGGCGATCGCCACGATCGACAACGGCTCGTTCGGCAAGCGCGAGATCCGCTTCGAGACCGGCCGCCTGGCCCGTCAGGCCGGTGGCTCCGCCGTCGTCTACCTGGACGATGAGACCATGCTCATGTCGGCGACCACCGCCCAGAAGCAGCCCCGCGACTTCATCGACTTCTTCCCGCTGACCGTCGACGTCGAGGAGCGGATGTACGCCGCGGGCCGGATCCCCGGCTCGTTCTTCCGCCGCGAGGGCCGCCCGTCCGAGGGCGCGATCCTCACCTGCCGGCTGATCGACCGTCCGCTGCGCCCGACGTTCGTCAAGGGCCTGCGCAACGAGGTCCAGGTCGTCGTGACCGTCATGGCGCTCGACCCGAACGAGGCGTACGACGTCGTCGCCATCAACGCCGCGTCGATGTCCACCCAGCTCGCCGGGCTGCCGTTCTCCGGTCCGATCGGCGGTGTGCGTGTCGCGCTCATCGACCAGCAGTGGGTCGCGTTCCCGACCGTCGAGCAGTCCGCCCGCTCGGTCTTCGACATGGTCGTCGCCGGCCGCGTCGTCGAGGCCGACGGCAAGCCGGACGTCGCCATCATGATGGTCGAGGCGGAGGCCACCGCGGCCACCATCGAGCTCGTCAAGGGCGGTGCCACGGCGCCGACCGAGGAGGTCGTCGCGCAAGGCCTCGAGGCCGCCAAGCCGGCCATCGCCGAGCTGTGCCGCGCGCAGAAGGAGCTCGCCGCGGTCGCCGGCAAGGAGACCGCCGAGTACCCGGTGTTCGTCGAATACCAGGACGACGTCTTCTCCGCCGTGTCGGCGAAGGTCGAGGCTGACCTCGCGCAGGCGCTCACCATCGCCGGCAAGCAGGAGCGCGAGGCGCGCCTCGACGAGATCAAGGACCGCGCGAAGGCCGAGCTCGCCGAGCAGTTCGAAGGTCGCTCCGGCGAGATCTCGGCGTCGGTGCGCGCGCTCACCAAGAAGCTGGTGCGTCAGCGGGTGCTCAGCGAGGGCCGCCGCATCGACGGCCGCGGGCTCACCGACATCCGGTCGCTGTCCGCCGAGGTCGCCGTCGTGCCGCGCGTGCACGGCTCGGCGCTGTTCGAGCGCGGGGAGACCCAGATCCTGGGCATCACCACCCTCGACATGCTGGCCATGGAGCAGAAGCTCGACACGCTCTCGCCCGAGACCTCCAAGCGCTACATGCACAACTACAACTTCCCGCCGTACTCCACCGGGGAGACCGGTCGCGTGGGCTCGCCCAAGCGCCGCGAGATCGGCCACGGCGCGCTCGCCGAGCGCGCCCTGCTGCCGGTGCTGCCCAACCGCGAGGAGTTCCCGTACGCGATCCGTCAGGTCTCCGAGGCGCTCAGCTCGAACGGCTCGACCTCGATGGGCTCGGTCTGCGCCTCCACGATGTCGCTGCTGAACGCCGGTGTGCCGCTGAAGGCGCCGGTCGCCGGCATCGCCATGGGCCTGATCTCGGACGTCGTCGACGGCAAGGCGTCGTACGCCGCGCTGACCGACATCCTCGGCGCCGAGGACGCCTTCGGCGACATGGACTTCAAGGTCGCCGGCACCCGCGAGTTCGTCACCGCGATCCAGCTCGACACTAAGCTGGACGGGATCCCGTCCGAGGTGCTCGCCGCCGCGCTGTCGCAGGCCCGCGAGGCGCGGCTGCACATCCTGGACGTGATGGGCGAGGCCATCGACGGCCCCGACGAGATGAGCAAGTACGCCCCGCGCGTCACCTCGCTGAAGATCCCGGTCGACAAGATCGGCGCGGTCATCGGCCCCAAGGGCCAGATGATCAACGCGATCCAGGACGAGACCGGCGCCAAGATCACCATCGAGGACGACGGCACGATCTACGTCGGTGCCGACAACGGCGAGTCGGCTCAGGAGGCGATCGACCGCATCAACGCGATCGCCAACCCGCAGCTGCCCAAGGTCGGCGAGCGCTTCCTCGGCACGGTCGTGAAGACCGCCGCCTTCGGCGCGTTCGTCTCGCTGCTGCCGGGCCGCGACGGCCTGGTGCACATCTCCAAGCTGGGCAACGGCAAGCGGATCGGCAAGGTGGAGGACGTCGTCAACGTCGGCGACAAGCTCCAGGTCGAGATCGTCGACATCGACCAGCGCGGCAAGATCAGCCTCGTCCCGGTCAAGAACGACGAGGCCTCGGCCGAGCCGGCCGCCGCGGCAGCCGAGTAGCCACCGGCTCTTGCCCGGCACCAGTCGCGCGTCGACGCGTACTGTCTACAGCTCGCCGGAAGGCGGTTCGGTTCGCCGGACCGTCCTTCCCGGCGGGCTGCGCGTCGTTACGGAGAACGTCCCCGGGGCGCTGTCGGCGTCCTTCGGCATCTGGGTCGGCGCGGGCTCGGTCGACGAGACGCCGGGGGAGGCCGGCGCCGCGCATTACCTGGAGCACCTGCTGTTCAAGGGCACCGCGCGGCGCAGCGCGATGGAGATCTCGTCCGCGATCGACTCGGTCGGCGGCGAGATGAACGCGTTCACCGCCAAGGACCACACCTGCTACTACGCCACGGTCCTGGCCAGCGACCTGCCGCTGGCGATCGACGTGGTCACCGACGTCGTCCTCGGAGCCACCATGCGCACCGAGGACATCGACATCGAGCGCCAGGTCGTGCTCGAGGAGCTGGCGATGCGCGACGACGACCCGGGCGACCTGGTCCACGACGTGTTCGCGCAGGGCATGTTCGGCAACCGGCCGATCGGGCGGCCGATCATCGGCGAGCCGGACAACATCCGCGCGATCGGCCGGCGGCAGATCGCCTCGCTCTACCGCAAGCACTACCGGCCGGAGAACATGGTCGTCGCGGTCGCGGGGAAGGTGGAGCACGGCGACGTCGTCAAGCGGGTCCGCAAGGCGTTCGCCGACGTGCTGGGCGACGCGCTCCCGCGTGCGGTGCGGCGCGCCGACCGCCAGCCGATCGCCCGGCCGAGCACGCCGGTGACCGTCGTGCACCGCCGCAGCGAGCAGGCGCACCTGGTGTACGGCGTTCCCGGCCTGGACCGGTTCGACGAGCGTCGGTTCGCCCTCGGCGTGCTGGAGACCGCGCTGGGCGGCGGCATGAGCTCACGGCTTTTCCAGGAGATCCGCGAGCGCCGCGCGCTGGCGTACTCGGTGTACTCCTTCTCGTCGATGTTCGCCGGAGACGGCGTCTTCGGGGTGTACGCCGGAACCGCGCCCGGCAACGCGAAGAAGGTGCTCGCGCTGGTGCAGGACACGTTCGGCGCCGTCGCGCGGTCGGGGCTGAGCGCCGACGAGATCGAGCGCGCCAAGGGCCAGATGCGCGGCAGCCTCGTCCTCGGCTTCGAGGACAGCGGGTCGCGGATGAGCCGGATCGGGCGCAGCGAGCTGGTCTTCGGCGACCACCGCGACGTGCCCTGGCTGCTGGAGCAGATCGCCTCGGTCACCACCGAGGACGTCGCGGCCGTCGCCGCCGAGGTGCTGAGCCGCCCGGCCGCGCTGGCCGTCGTGGGCCCGTTCCGCCGCGGCAGCTTCGATACCGTGATGTCGTAGACCCCGCCCAGGGGCAGGAGAGGACAGCATGCGCGTAGGAGTGATCGGTGCCGCCGGCAAGGTCGGCGAGCAGATCTGCATCGGCGTCGAGGAGGCCGACGACCTCGACCTGGTCGCCCGGATCGACCAGGACGACTCCCTCGAGGACCTGGTGGCGGCGAAGGCCGAGGCGATCGTCGACTTCACCCATCCCGACGCGGTGATGGGCACCCTCGAGTTCTGCATCGACGCGGGCATCCACTGCGTGGTCGGCACCACCGGCTTCACCGACGAGCGGCTGCAGACCGTCCGCCGGTGGGTCGAGGCCCGGCCCCAGGTCGGCGTGCTCGTCGCCCCGAACTTCGCCATCGGGGCGGTGCTGATGATGCACTTCTCCAGGCTCGCGGCGAAGTACTACGAGACGGCCGAGGTCGTCGAGCTGCATCACCCCACCAAGGCCGACGCGCCGTCCGGCACCGCCGCGCGCACCGCGGCGCTGATCGCCGAGGCCCGCCGGGAGGCAGGCCTCGGCGCGATGCCGGACGCCACCTCGACCGGGCTCGACGGCGCCCGCGGCGCGGACGTCGACGGTGTGCGGGTGCACTCGGTCCGGATGCGCGGCATGGTGGCCCACCAGGAGGTCATCTTCGGCACCCAGGGCGAGGTGCTGACCATCCGCCACGACTCGATGGACCGGACGTCGTTCGTCCCCGGCGTGCTGCTCGGCGTCCGCCAGGTGGCCGGTCGCCCGGGGCTGACGGTCGGCATCGAGCAGTACATGGGCCTGTAGCCGGCCGGTCTAGCCGAGCAGCGGCTCGGCCTTCTGGTAGGCCTTCTCGGCGAGGTCCTTCAGGGACGCCTCGTCGATCGCGCCGCCGATCTGCGTCGCGACGAGGGTGCTGTCGCCGCCGGTGATGTAGACCGACCCCGTCGTCTGGGACGGCTGCCCGGCGGCGCTCATGTCGATCGTGCTGAGGACGGCGGTGCTGGAGTCGCCGAGGTCGACCTTCACCGGTGTCATGGTCATCTTGACCGGCATGCCCTGGATCGTCATGGTCATCGAGGAGCAGCTCGCCGACGTCTTCTCCATGTCGGTGACCGACGGGACGACGGACGCCTTGCCGATCATCTCGGTCACCACGCTCTTGTCGCTGCCGGCGAGCATCGTGAGGGCGACCGAGTCGGGGTTGTCGAGGTAGGCGGTGCTGGAGGACATCACGTCGGTGACGGCGCTCTTGCACGCGGCCGGCTCGACCTGGACCTGGTCCATCATCGCCGCGAGACCGCCGGCGGAGGCCTGCTGCAGCGCCGCGGAGATCTGCTCCTGCGGGAGGGCGGTGTAGCCGGGCAGCTCGGCCCCGCTCAGCAGCGCGCCGTTGGCGGCGGTCTTGTCGAACGTGGCGGCGCCGGACGACGCGGCCGAGGTCTGCGAGCCTCCGGACGTCGTGTCGGCCGGCTGCGCCGCGGCGCTGCTCTCGGCACCGCCGTCGGAGTCGCCCGCGCCACAGCCGGTCAGCGCGACTGCGCTGCCGGCGGCGGCGCGCACGAAGGGGCTGGAGATCAGGCGGACGGTCACGGGGGATCCTCTCGTCGGGGCTTGTTCGTCGGGCGCATTCCCGCGCGCCCTTAGGAGGGACGCGCGCGGCCGCTCAGCGGACCAGTGACCTGCGCCTCATCCCGTCGTTCCGTGCGGGCCGGGGGAGAACCGGTCGACGTACTCCTGGCCGGTGAGCCGCTGGATCGCGGTCATGATGTCGATCGTCATGTCGCGGCTGCGGACCGCCATCGGTCCCGAGCGGTACTGTCCGGGACGCAGCAGAGGACCGAAGGTGACGACGACCTTCGCCGGCCGCGGCAGCCGGGAGCCCGGAGCCAGCAGCCGGTCCGAGCCGACGATGCCGCAGGGCAGCACCGGCGCCCCGGTGACCAGCGACAGCCGCGCCACGCCGGTGCGGCCCCGGTACAGGCGGCCGTCCGGCGACCTCGTGCCCTCCGGGTGCATCGCGAACGCGCGGCCGTCCTCCAGCGCCTGCTGGGCGGCGTCCAGCGACAGCAGCGCCGCACGCCCCTTCGCGCGATCCACCGGGATCGTGCCGAGCCGCTCCATGAAGCCGGCCGTGAGCCGGCCCTTGAGGCCCTCGCCGGTGAAGTACTCGGCCTTGGCCAGGAACGTGGTGGGGCGGTCCATCGCCAGCGGCACGATCACGGCGTCCATCGAGGACAGGTGGTTCGCCGCGACGATGACCGCGCCCTCCCGCGGCACGTTCTCGCGGCCCTCGACGCGCATCCGCGACAGCGCCCGGAAGGCCGGCCCCACCGCGACCGTGCGGAGGAACCAGTCGGTGCGCAGGTGCTTGTCAGGCATCGGTCCCCGCCTCACGCGCCAGATGGCTGATGTCGGTGTGCATGCGGTACTGGGGAATCTCCCGGTCGCCGGCGTCGAGGGTACGGCGCCAGCCGTCTCGCTCCCAGCCGGCCGAGCGCAGGAAGTCCTCGGTCGCCTTGTCGCCGCCGAGCACCCAGCAGATCATCCGGCCCGCGGACGCCGCCCGGGCCGTGTCGACCGCGGCCGACAGCAGCCGCGCCCCGTGGCCGCGCCGTCCCCACCGCGGCTCGACGAGCAGCGACACGATCTCCACGGCGTCCTCCGCCTCGGCCTCGTCGGTGGCCGCCGGGGCGAGCGCGACGAACCCGACGACCGTGGTGTCGGTGCGGGACGCCTCGAGCGCGATCAGCACCCGGTGCCCGGCGCCGGGAGGGCTGGTGACGGCGTCCCGCCAGGCCTCGGACGCCGCTTGCGGGGTCATCGCCTCCAGGGCGTCGGCCGGCAGCTGACGGGCGTACGCCTGGCGCCAGGTCGCCGACTGGATGCGACCGATCGCGTCGGTGTCGGTCGGCTGCGCGTCTCTGACGAATCCTTCGGCCACCCGTTCACCTTAGTGGCCGGTCGCGCACCGCGAGGCAGCCGCCAGCCGGCCGTGTCGGAGCGGTGCCCTAGGTTGGGCGGGGATGAGAGAGCTCAGCATCGCCGCGGCCCGGCGCATCGCCCTGGCCGCGCAGGGCTTCGCCGACCGGGCGCCCGCCGGTCCGCCGACCGCGCGGCACCTCCAGCGCGTCTACGACCGCACCGGCGTGGTGCAGATCGACTCGGTCAACGTGCTGACCCGGGCCCACTACCTGCCGGCGTACTCGCGCCTGGGGCCGTACGAGCGGGCGGCCTTCGACCGGCTGGAGCATCCGCGCCGCCGCGTGTTCGAGTACTGGGCGCACATGGCCTCGCTGTCGCCGGTCGAGCACCATCCGCTGCTGCGCTGGCGGATGGCGGACGCGCGCGGGCGCACCTGGGAGCTCATCGACCGCGTCGTGCGGGCCAACCCCGGCTACGTCGACGACGTCCGCGCGCTCGTGCGCGAGCGCGGCCCGGTGACCAGCTCGCAGGTCGACCCCGAGCGCACCGGCAGGGTGCGCGGCGAGATGTGGTCGTGGCACGACGCGAAGGCCGCCGTCGAGTGGCTGTTCCGCACCGGAGAGCTGGCGTCCATCCGCCGCAACGCCCAGTTCGAGCGGGTCTTCGACCTGACCGAGCGCGTCATCCCGCCCGCAGTGCTCGCCGCCCCGACGCCCTCGCGCGACGACGCGCAGCGGGCGCTGCTGGCCGTCGCCGCCCGCGCGCACGGCGTCGCCACCGCCGCGCACCTGCGCGACTACTTCCGCCTCCGCGGGCCGCAGACCGCCGTGCTGCTGCGCGAGCTCGTCGAGGAGGGCCTGCTGGAGCCGGTGACGGTGCGCGGGCTGCGCGGCACCTGGTACCTGCACCGTGACGCCCGGCTGCCGCGACGCGTGCCGCACGCCGCGCTGCTGTCGCCCTTCGACCCGCTCGTGTGGGAGCGCGACCGCACCGAGCGGCTGTGGGACTGCCACTACCGGATCGAGATCTACACGCCCGCGCACAAGCGCGTGCACGGCTACTACGTGCTGCTGTACCTGCTCGACGAGCGGATCGCGGCGCGGGTCGACCTCAAGGCCGACCGCGGCGCCGGCGTCCTGCTGGTGCAGGCCGCGCACCACGAGGCGGGCTCCGGCCTGCAGCCGGGCTACGTGGCCGACCGGCTGCGCGCCGAGCTCGGCCGCATGGCCGGCTGGCTCGCGCTCGAGCGGGTCAGCGTGGTCGGCAAGGGCGACCTCGCGGACCCGCTCGCGAGCGCCGCGCCGGGCACGGACGACCTCGCTGGCGACGGGACCGGCGGCTAGAGACCGGGGCGCTTCTGGATGGTCAGCGCGACCGGCTTGGTGACCGAGGCGAAGAAGTCGTTGCCCTTGTCGTCGACGACGATGAACGCGGGGAAGTCCTCGACCTCGATCCGCCAGATCGCCTCCATGCCGAGCTCGGGGTACTCCAGCACCTCCACCGACTTGATGCAGTCCTGCGCCAGGCGCGCGGCCGGTCCGCCGATCGAGCCGAGGTAGAAGCCGCCGTGCCGGTCGCAGGCGTCGGTGACCTGCTGCGAGCGGTTGCCCTTGGCCAGCATCACCATCGAGCCGCCGGCGGCCTGGAATTGGTCGACGTACGAGTCCATCCGGCCGGCGGTCGTCGGCCCGAACGACCCCGAGGCCATGCCGGCCGGCGTCTTCGCCGGGCCCGCGTAGTAGACGGGGTGGTCCTTCAGGTACTGCGGCATCGCCTCGCCGGCGTCCAGCCGCTCCTTGATCTTCGCGTGCGCGATGTCGCGGGCCACCACCAGCGTGCCGGTCAGCGAGAGCCGGGTCTTCACGGGATGCTTCGACAGCTCGGCGCGGATCTCGTCCATCGGCCGCGACAGGTCGATCTTCACCACGACGTTCTTGCCGGTCGACTGCAGGCCCGTGGTCTCCTCGTCGAGGTCGGCCGGGACCGTCTCGGGCAGGAACCGGGCGGGGTCGGTCTCGAGCTGCTCGATGAACACGCCTTCGGGGGTGATCTTGCCGAGGCACTGCCGGTCGGCCGAGCAGGAGACCGCGATCGCGACGGGCAGCGACGCGCCGTGCCGGGGCAGGCGCACCACCCGGACGTCGTGGCAGAAGTACTTCCCGCCGAACTGGGCGCCGATGCCGGTCTGCCGGGTCAGCTCGAGCACCTGCTCCTCCAGCTCGAGGTCGCGGAAGCCGTGGGCGGTGGGGGAGCCGGACGTCGGGAGCGCGTCGAGGTACTTGGCCGACGCGTACTTCGCCGTCTTCAGCGCCAGCTCGGCCGATGTGCCGCCGATGACGATCGCGAGGTGATAGGGCGGGCAGGCGGCGGTGCCCAGCGAGCGGATCTTCTCGTCGAGGAAGCGCAGCATCGCGTCGGGGTTCAGGATGGCCTTCGTCTCCTGGAACAGGTACGACTTGTTGGCCGAGCCGCCGCCCTTGGCCATGAACAGGAACTTGTAGCCGGTCTCGTGCCCCGGGAGGGTGTCGGCGTACAGCTCGATCTGCGCCGGCAGGTTGGAGCCGGTGTTCTTCTCCTCCCACATCGTCAGGGGAGCCATCTGCGAGTACCGCAGGTTCAGCTGCGTGTACGCGTCGTACACGCCCTTGCTCAGCGCGCGCTCGTCGGTGCCCTCGGTGAGCACCTGCTGGCCGCGCTTGCCCATGATGATCGCGGTTCCGGTGTCCTGGCACATGGGCAGCACGCCGCCGGCGGCGATGTTGGCGTTCTTCAGCAGGTCCAGGGCGACGAACTTGTCGTTGTTGCTCGCCTCGGGATCGTCCAGGATGTTGCGCAGCTGCTGCAGGTGCGCCGGGCGCAGGTAGTGCGCGATGTCGTGCATCGCGGTGCGCGAGAGCAGCTCGAGGGCCGACGGGTCCACCTCCAGGAACGTGCGGCCACCGGGGCCCTCGACCGTGCGCACGCCGTCGGTGCCCAGCAGGCGATAGGGGGTGGGATCCGTGCCGATCGGCAGCATGTCCTCGTATGCGAAGTCGGTCATCGACGCTCCTGGTTCGGTGATGCGGGCCGCGATCCTCGTGGGCACCGTCTGACATCTTCGCACCGCGAGCCGGAGGTTCCCCGGCGGACCCAGGCGGTAGGTTGGTGCACCATGAGCGATCAGACCACCCTGCGTGTCGACGTCATCGCTACCACCCGATTCAGCGCGCCCGCCGACGTGCCGTGGAGCACCGACGCGGACGGCGGCCAGGCGCTGGCCGAGTTCGCCGGCCGGGCGTGCTACCGGTCGTGGGACAAGCCCAAGGCGGCGACCGCGACGAACGCCGGCTACCTGCGGCACGTCATCGAGGTCGGGCACCTGTCCGTGCTCGAGCACGCGCAGGTGACGCTGTACATCCGCGGGGTCTCCCGCTCGGTCACCCACGAGCTGATCCGGCACCGCCACCTGTCCTACAGCCAGCTCTCGCAGCGCCACGTCATCGACGACCCGGCCTTCGTCGTCCCGCAGCCGGTCAACGGCGACGACGAGCTGGGCGGGCTGTTCGAGCGGGCCGCCGCGACCGCGCGGGCGGCGTACGACGAGCTGATCGAGGGGATCGGGCAGCGGCTCGCCGGCTCGGAGGGCGCGACCCGCAGCAAGCGCGCCCGGCAGGCGGCGCAGGCGCTGCTGCCGGCGGCGCGGGCGACCGAGATCGTGGTCACCGGCAACCTCCGGGCCTGGCGGCAGCTGATCGCGACCCACGGCTCGGACCACGCGGACGACGAGCTGCGCGAGCTCGCCGTCGCCTGCCTGCAGCGGCTGCGGGAGGTCGAGCCGAACGCGTTCGCCGACTTCCTGCTGACCGACCTGCCGGACGGCCGGCGCATCGCCTCGAGCGCTCTCGTGACGGAAGGATGAGCTGATGGCAGCCAACATCGCGCAGGCCGAGCGCCGCGCGCTCTGCGACCTCTTCGACGAGCTGGGACCCGACGCGCCCACCCTCTGCGAGGGCTGGGCGACCCGCGACCTCGCGGCGCACCTCGCCGTGCGCGAGGGTCGACCCGACGCCGCACCCGGCGTGCTGATCCCGGCGTTCGCCGGGTACACGCAGAAGGTGCGCGAGCAGCTGGCCGCCCTCCCGTGGCCGGTCCTGGTCGAGCGGATCCGCACCGGACCGCCGGCGCTGTCGGTGTTCCGGCTGCCCGGCCTCGACGCGAAGGCCAACCTCGGCGAGTTCTTCATCCACCACGAGGACGTGCGCCGGGCCCAGCCGGGGTGGGCGCCGCGGGACGCCGACGGCGAGCGGTACCGTGCGCTGGAGGGATCGCTGATGAGGATCGGCCGGTTCCTGCTGCGCAAGTCGCCGGTGACCGTCCGTCTCGACCCGGGCACCGGCCAGCCGTTCGTGGCGCGCGCGAGCAGGAACAAGGGCGGCGTCACGGTCGTCGGCACCCCCGACGAGCTCGCGCTGTGGTGCTACGGCCGCGAGGACGTCGCGCGCGTCGAGCTCATCGGCGACGAGGCGGACATCGAAGCGCTGCTGGGCAGCGCCCGAGGATTCTAGAGAACGGTAGATTTGAGCAATGACCCAAGCCAGTGACTCTCGCGCGCCCATCGGGCGCGTGCTGACCGCGATGGTCACGCCGATGACCGAGGACGGCGCGATCGACCACGACGGACTGGCCGCCCTCGCCGTACGCCTCGTCGACGACGGGCACGACGGGCTGGTCGTCTCCGGCACGACCGGCGAGTCGCCGACCACCACCGACGCGGAGAAGTCGACGATCCTGCGCACCGTGGTCGAGGCCGTGGGCGAGCGGGCGTGCATCGTGGCGGGCGTCGGCACGTACGCGACCGCGCACACCGTCGAGCTCGCGCGCGCCGCCGAGCAGGCCGGCGCCGACGCGCTGCTGGTCGTGACGCCGTACTACAGCAAGCCCACCCAGGCCGGTCTCGTCGCACACTTCACCGCGGTGGCCGACGCCACCGGGCTGCCCAACGTCCTCTACGACATCCCCGGGCGCTCGGGCATTCCGATCGAGACCCCGACCCTGCAGCGGCTCGCCGAGCACGAGCGGATCGTGGGCGTCAAGGACGCCAAGGGCGACCTGTCGGCCGGGCTCGAGGTCATCGCGACGACCGACCTCGCCTACTACTCCGGCGACGACCCGCTGAACCTGGCCTGGATGGCCAGTGGCGCGGTCGGCGTGATCAGCGTCGTCGGGCACGCGTTCGGCCGGGAGTACCTCGACATGCTGGACGCCGTCGAGCGCGGCGACCTCGCCGAGGCGCGGCAGATCCACGTCGACCTGATCCCCGCCGTCCGCACGATCATGAGCCGGTCCTCGCAGGGCGCCATCCGCGCCAAGGCCGTCAGCCAGCTGCTCGGCGTGATCGGCTCGCGGCAGACCCGGCTGCCGTTGCTGCCGGCCTCCGACGAGGAGGTCGGGCAGCTACGCGACATGCTCGTGGCGGCCGGCAAGGAGGTCAGCCGATGACCCGAGCACCCGGCACCCTGGCGGCGCTGCCGAAGCTGCCGAAGGACGGCCTGCGGATCGTCCCGCTCGGCGGCCTCGGCGAGATCGGCCGCAACATGGCGATCCTCGAGTACGCCGGCCGGCTGCTGGTCATCGACTGCGGCGTGCTGTTCCCCGAGAGCGACCAGCCGGGCGTCGACCTGATCCTGCCGGACTGGTCGGCCTACGAGGACCGCCTCGACGACATCGAGGCGATCGTCCTCACGCACGGTCACGAGGACCACATCGGCGGCGTGCCGTTCCTGCTGCGCGAGCGCCGCGACATCCCGATCGTCGGGTCCAAGCTGACCAACGCCTTCGTCGCCGCCAAGCTGCGCGAGCACCGCATCAAGCCCACCCTCAAAGACGTGCGCGAGGGGCAACGGGTCACCTACGGGCCGTTCGACCTCGAGTTCTTCGCCGTCAACCACTCCATCCCGGACGCGATGGCCGTCGCCGTCCGCACCGGCGCGGGCGTCGTCCTGCACACCGGCGACTTCAAGATGGACCAGGTGCCGCTGGACGGCCGCATCACCGACCTGGCCGGGTTCGCGCGGCTGGGCTTCGAGGGCATCGACCTGCTCATGAGCGACTCCACCAACGCGGAGGTGCCCGGGTTCGTCACCCCCGAGGAGAAGCTCGGCCCGGTCATCGAGTCGGTCATCCGGGAGGCGCAGCAGCGCATCATCGTGGCGTCGTTCGCCTCCCACGTGCACCGCATCCAGCAGGTGATCGACGCCGCGCACAAGAACGGCCGCAAGATCTCGTTCGTCGGCCGCTCGATGGTGCGCAACATGGGTGTGGCGAGCGACCTGGGCTACCTGAACATCCCCGCGGGGCTCACCGTCTCGATCGACCAGGCCGCGCGCATGCATCCTTCCCAGGTGGTGATCATCTCGACGGGGTCCCAGGGCGAGCCGCTGTCCGCGCTGTCGCGGATGGCGACCGGGAACCACCGGCACATCACCGTCGCCGAGGGCGACACCGTGCTGCTGGCCTCCTCGCTCGTCCCGGGCAACGAGACCGCCGTCAACAAGGTGATCAACGCCCTCGCCGAGCTGGGCGCCAACGTCATCAGCAAGGACAACGCGCTGGTGCACGTCTCCGGCCACGCCGCCGCGGGCGAGCTGCTCTACCTGCTGAACACGACACGACCGAGCAACCTGATGCCCGTGCACGGCGAGTGGCGGCACCTGCGCGCGCACGCCGCGCTGGCGCGCAAGACCGGACTCGGCGACGAGCACATCCTCCTGACCTCCGACGGCGACGTGGTCGACCTCGTCGAGGGCCGCGCCTCGATCGTCGGGCACGTCGACTGCGGCATGGTGTACGTCGACGGCAACAGCGCCGGCGTCGACGAGAACACCTTGAAGGACCGGCTGATCCTCGGCGAGGAGGGCTTCCTGGCCTGCACCGTCGTCGTGTCGACCTCCTCGCGGATGGTGGTGCGCAAGGCCCACGCGTTGGCCAGAGGGTTCGCCGACAACCCAGAGATCGTGGCCGCCGTCGAGCCGCTGGTCGACGCCGAGATCTCCCGGATGCTCGACGACGGCGTCACCGACGTCCACAAGCTGGCCCAGGCGATGCGCCGCACCCTCGGGCGCTGGGTCAGCGACACCCATCGGCGGCGCCCGATGATCCTGCCCAACGTCATCGACCTGTAGCGGGCCGGCGGCACGGCCGGTCCGCGATGAGTTTGCCGCGGCCGGCCGGTCTGTACGTGCATGGTGAATCTGCAGGCCGAAAACATGTCGCCTCCGGTCTCTAGGGTGGGCTCCATGAGCACCCCGGCCATCGAGGCAGTCGATCTGGTGAAGCGCTTCGGCGACTTCACCGCCGTGCACGGGGTGAGCTTCTCCGTGCCGCAGGGGAGCGTCCTGGGCATGCTGGGGCCCAACGGCGCCGGCAAGACCACGACCGTGCGCATGATGACGACGCTCAGCGAGCCGACGTCCGGGTCCGCGCGGGTCGCCGGCCACGACGTGCAGCGCGAGCCGGACGCCGTGCGGGCGTCCATGGGGCTCACCGGCCAGGCAGCCTCGGTCGACGAGCTGCTCACCGGCCGGCAGAACCTCCGGCTGATCGGCGAGCTCTACGGGCTGTCGGCCAAGCAGGTCAGGTCGCGCGGCGACGCGCTGCTCGAGCAGTTCTCGCTCACGGACGCCGCCAATAAGGTCGTCAAGGAGTACTCCGGCGGCATGCGGCGGCGCATCGACCTCGCGGTGAGCCTGATCGCCGCCCCGCCGGTGCTGTTCCTCGACGAGCCGACCACCGGGCTCGACCCGCGCAGCCGCAGTGAGCTGTGGGACGTGCTGCGCGGCCTGGTGCGCGAGGGCACCACGCTGCTGCTGACGACGCAGTACCTCGAGGAGGCCGACCAGCTCGCCGACAACATCATCGTCATCGACCAGGGACGCGTGATCGCCGAGGGCACCGCGCTGCAGCTGAAGGACCAGTTTGGCGCCGCGCGGCTGGTCGTGACGGTCTCCGACGCTGCCCGGCTCGCGGAGGCGGTCGAGGTGGTCCGCGGCGTGAGCGCCGAGGTGCACGTCGACGAGAGCAGCCGCCGCATCACCGCACCCACCGAGGGGCTGTCCGCGATCACCACGCTGGCCGGCCGGTTCGACTCCCTGGGCATGGACCTCGACGACATCGGGCTGCAGCGGCCGAGCCTGGACGACGTCTTCCTGCACCTGACCGGCCACCGTGCCGACGACAACGAAGCGGCCGCCGACAGCTCGGAGGGGCAGCCATGACCGTCACCACCAGCACACCCACGGCGCAGCGCGCGCCGCAGACCCGCACCCAGCGCGCGTCCTACTTGCGGCAGGTCCGCACCCTCGTCTGGCGCAACCTCACGCACATCAAGCGGCAGCCGGAGATGCTCTCCGACGTCACGATCCAGCCGATCATGTTCGTGCTGCTGTTCGCCTTCGTGTTCGGCGGCTCCATCCAGACCGCGAGCGCGGCCGGCTACCGCGAGTGGTTGCTGCCCGGCATCATGGCGCAGACGATGGCGTTCTCGTCGTTCATCGTCGCGCTCGGGCTCAACAACGACCTCGACAAGGGCATCATCGACCGCTTCCGCTCGCTGCCGATGAGCAGCAGCTCGGTCCTCGTCGCGCGCAGCATGTCCAGCCTGATTCACTCCTCGATCGGCATCGTCGTGATGGCGCTGACCGGGCTGATCGTGGGCTGGCGCATCCGCGACGGCCTGGGCGCGGCGGTCCTGGGCTTCGCGCTGCTGCTGCTGTTCGGCTTCGGCATGATCTGGATCGGCATCCTCGTCGGCTCGGCCATGCGGTCCGTCGAGGCGGTCAACGGCGTGATGTTCTCGACGATGTTCCCGATCACGTTCCTGGCCAACACCTTCGCGCCGACCGAGAACATGCCCGGCGTGCTGCGCACCATCGCGGAGTGGAACCCCATCTCCGCGCTGGTCCAGGCGCTGCGTGAGCTGTGGGGCAATCTCGGCGGCGCGCCCACGCCGTCCTCCGCGGCATGGCCGCTGCAGCACCCGGTTCTCGTCTCCATCGGCTGGTCGGTGCTGATCGCGGCGGCCTTCGCGCCGCTGGCGTTGCGCGCCTACCGGCGCCGGACCACCGACTAGCCCGACGGCCCGCGGCGTGCGTCGGTACCGGCGCCGGCCGGTTCCGGTACCGACGCACGCCGCACGTCCGCGCGCGGCACCATGGGGAGCGCCACCGCGGCGAGGACACCGGACAGCGCGAACGTCGCCGCGTAGCCCGCGTGCTCGATCACGGCGGCGAGCAGCGGGGTGCTGGCCGCGACCATGAGGAACTGGCTGGTGTTCTGGATCCCGAGCGCACGTCCGCTCCAGAACGGACCGGCGTACTCGGCGACCGCCGTGAAGGCCAGCCCGTTGTCGGCGGTCGAGATGACCGTCACCGCCACCGCGAGGGTGACGGCGAGCGCGCCGGGCGCGCCCCACGCCTCCGCGCCGGCCAGGCCGAGCGACCCGGCGATCCCCGCCACGGCGACCAGTCGCAGTGGCCGCATGCGGGACCCGGTTCGGTCGGACAGCGCGCCGACCGCGATCCGCCCCGCCGCCCCGGCGATCTGCGCGACGGTCACGACGACGCCCGCGGAGGCCGGGTCCCACCGATGGCCGACCACCAGCCACACCAGCAGGTACGTCTGCATCAGCGCCTGCGGCGCCACCAGGAGCACCGATGCGGAGTGGATGCGCGGGAGGTACCGGGCGCCGCGATAGGGGCTGGTCACCAGCGCGCCCGAGCCGGGTGCCTGGCGCGCCGGCCGCGGGGGATCGGTGATGCACACCCAGGCGACGAGGGCCGCGAGGGCGTTGAGCGCCAACGGCACGAGCAGTGCGGCCGACACCCCGTGCGCGCGGGCCAGCAGCGGCATGCTGATCGCCCCGATCGCCGCACCGAGCGGCTGGGCCATCTGCCGGATGCCCATCGCCAGGCCGCGTCGGTGCACCGGGAACCACCCGACGACCACGCGGCCGCTGGCCGAGTGCGCGGCCGCGCTGGCCGCGCCGGCGAGCAGGAACCACGCCCCGGTGGCGACTGGGGAGCGGGCGGCGGCCGCCCCGGCCACCGCGAGGGCCGCGGCCCCGGCGCCGGCCGCGAGCACGATCCGCTCGCCGATCCGGTCGACCAGGGCGCCCCAGGCGATGAGGCTCACCGCGGTACCGAGCACCGGCATCGCGACGAGGACGCCGGCGGTGGTGAGCCGCATGCCGCGGTCGTCGTGCAACGCGGGGATGAGGAAGGCCACCCCCGCGGTGACCGTGGCCGAGGCGGCGGCGACCAGCACGCTCGCCGCCAGCACGCCCCACAACCGGGCCGGGATGGGGGCGGGGGAGCGGTCCACGGTGCGCACCCGTCCGAGCGTGCTCCCGGCTCCCGGCTTCTGGAAAGTGGTTCCACCATATGGAAAACGCAAACCGAGACACGGATGGGACAGGAGAGGTTGATGAGGCGTGATGAGGTCGGTGTGCACTAGGGTGAGTACCCATGGCAGCCCGTCAGGCTCCCGCCAGCAAGCCCACGCGTCGCTCGAACGCGCGGAGCGGGTCGACCCGCGCGCGTACGAACCGCAAGCCTGCCGGTGGTGGCTCTTCCCCTGACTCAGCCCGCACCTCCGAGGTCGGTGGCTTCCCGAAGCTGGTGATCGGACTCTTCCGCTCGCTGCTTCTGGTCTGGAGCACCCTCGCTCAGGCGGTGGCGGGAGTTTTCCGGATCGGTGAGCACCCCGCCGTGCTCCCGGACACCTCCCTGGAGGAGTCGTCGCGCGGCAAGACCGCGACCGAGATCGCCGACGACGCCCGCGACCGCGAGCTGTCCAAGCGCCGCGCGCGGCACCGCGACTCCGTGGGCCTGTTGCTCATCGCGGTCGCGGTCCTGGCCGCCGTCGGCGTCTGGATGGCGGCCGGCGGCGGTGTCGCCCTCGCGCTGGCGGACGCGCTGCTGTGGGCCATCGGCGGCGTCGCCGCCTTCGTCCCCATCGTGCTCGTCACCGTGGCGATGCGGCTGTTCCGCAGCGCCGGCGACCCCGAGGCGTTCGGCCGGCTGGCCGTCGGCTGGTCATGCGTGCTGCTGAGCGTCGTGGGGCTGTTCCACCTGGGCTTCGGTGCCCCGACGACCCAGGCGGAGATCACCCGCGCCGGCGGCACGCTCGGCTCGGTGGCCGGGCGCGCGTTCGCCGGCGGTGTCGTCGCCACGGTGCTGGGCGTTCTCGTGCTCACCGCGCTGCTGCTGTTCGGGCTGCTGGTCGTCACCGGGACGCCGCTGCGCATGATCCCCGCGCGGCTCGCGGACCTGCGGGCCTGGCTGCTCGGCCAGCACGCCGGGGAGGCCGAACCGGAGAGCGCGGCCACCGAGGCCGCCTCGGCCGGGCCCCGCCGTCGCCATCCGGCCACCCCGGACGAGCTCGACGACGACGACCTCTCGGCCGTCCGGCTGCGCCGCCCGTCGCGGCGCCGCCAGGCGTCGCAGACCGACACGGCCGAGAAGGCCGCCGACGCCGGCGACCTGCCCGGCCACACCGCGCCCGAGCCGGACGCCGACGAGGAGGAGTCCGCGCCGAAGCGCAAGTTCGGGCTGAAGAGGGCCGGCGCGAAGGACAGCGAGCAGCTCGAGCTGGACGGTGTCGAGGACGACAAGAGGGGTGCCGAGGCCGCGACCTCCGCGCAACCGGAGTTCGTGCAGGGGCCGCCGTCGAAGGACGCCCTCGATGCCAAGGCCGCGGCCATCGTCAAGCGCACCATCGGCGAGGACGGCAAGGAGTACGTGCTTCCCTCGCTGGGCAACCTGAACGTCGGCGGCGCGCACAAGACGCACACCAAGGCCAACGACGACGCGATCGCCGCGATCGGCGACGTCTTCGAGCAGTTCGGCGTGGACGCGGAGGTGGTCGGCTTCACCCGCGGCCCGACCGTCACCCGCTACGAGGTCGAGCTCGGCCCGTCGGTCAAGGTCAGCAAGATCAAGCAGCTGCAGGACAATATCGCGTACGCCGTCGCCAACTCGGCGATCCGTATCCTGGCACCCATCCCGGGGCGGTCCGCGGTCGGCATCGAGGTGCCCAACGCCGACCGCGAGTACGTGATCCTCGGCGACGTGCTGCGCGATGCGAAGGTCCAGGCAGACAAGCACCCGCTGCTGGTAGCGCTCGGCAAGGACGTCGAGGGCAAGTTCGTCACCGAGAACATCGCCAAGACGCCGCACCTGCTCGTCGCCGGCGCCACCGGCGGCGGAAAGTCCTCGGCCATCAACTCCATGCTGGTCTCGTTGCTCGTGCGCGCGAGCCCGGACGAGGTGCGCCTCATCCTGGTCGACCCGAAGATGGTCGAGATGACGCCGTACGAGGGCATCCCGCACCTCATCACGCCGATCATCACCGACCCGAAGAAGGCGGCGACCGCCCTGGTGTGGCTGGTGGAGGAGATGGAGCACCGCTACCAGGACATGCAGGCGTCCCGCGTGCGGCACATCGACGACTTCAACCGCAAGGTGCGCAGCGGCGAGATCACCGCGCCGCTCGGCAGCGAGCGCGAGTACCGGCCCTACCCGTACATCGTCTGCGTCGTCGACGAGCTCGCCGACCTCATGATGGTCGCGCCGCGGGACGTCGAGGACGCGATCGTGCGGATCACCGCCAAGGCCCGGGCGGCCGGCATCCATCTCGTGCTGGCCACCCAGCGGCCGTCCACCGACGTCGTGACCGGGCTCATCAAGACGAACGTGCCGTCCCGGCTGGCGTTCACCACCTCGTCCGGCACCGACTCGCGGGTCATCCTGGACCAGAACGGCGCCGAGAAGCTCACCGGCAAGGGCGACGGTCTCTACCTGGGTCCGGGCGCCGGGTCGACCATCCGGCTGCAGGGCGCGTACGTCGACGACGCGGAGATCGAGAAGGTCGTCGCGCTGGTGAAGGAGCAGCGCGAGCCGGAGTACCGGGACGAGGTGCTCACGGCCGGCGCGCAGGAGAAGAAGGAGATCGACGGCGACATCGGCGGTGATCTGGACCTCGCCTGCGAGGCCGCCGAGCTGATCATCACCAGCCAGCTGGGGTCCACCTCGATGCTGCAGCGCAAGCTGCGGGTCGGCTTCGCCAAGGCGGGCCGGCTGATGGACATCCTGGAGACGCGCGGTGTCGTGGGTCCGTCCGAGGGCTCCAAGCCGCGCGACGTGCTCGCCAAGCCCGAGGAGCTGCCCGAGGTGCTCGCGGCGCTTCGTGGCGAGTCCGACGGCTAGTGCCCGCGCGGCCTACTACTGTGGGTCCGGTGAGTGAGATCAGTACACCTCGGCGGGTCAGCGTCGTGACGATGGGCTGCGCCCGCAACGACGTCGACTCCGAGGAGCTCGCCGGCCGGCTGGCCGAGCGCGGCTGGGCGCTCACCGAGGACGACGCCGACGTCGTGGTGGTCAACACCTGCGGCTTCATCGACGCGGCGAAGAAGGACTCGATCGACGCCGTGCTGGCCGCGGCCGACTCCGGCTCGAAGGTGGTCGCCGTGGGGTGCCTCGCGCAGCGCTACGGCAAGGACCTCGCCGAGCAGCTCCCCGAGGCCGACGCCGTGCTGTCCTTCGACGACTACAGCGACATCTCCGACCGGCTGGACGACGTGCTCGCCGGGAAGCCGCTGGTCCCGCACACCCCGTCCGACCGCCGCACGCTGCTGCCGATCGCCCCGGTGGAGCGCCAGCAGGCGCGAGTGGCGACGCCCGGCCACGGCGACGACCGGCGCGGGCGCCCCGCCAGCGGTCCGCGCGTGCTGCGCAGCCGGCTCGTCGGCGGCCCCACCGCCTCGCTCAAGCTCGCCTCCGGGTGCGACCGGCGGTGCACGTTCTGCGCCATCCCGTCGTTCCGCGGCTCGTTCATCTCCCGACGTCCCGAGGACGTCCTCGACGAGGCCCAGTGGCTGGCCGACGACGGTGTTCGCGAGATCGTGCTGGTGAGCGAGAACTCCACGTCGTACGGCAAGGACCTCGGGGACGTCCGGCTGCTCGAGAGCTTCCTGCCGCGCCTGGCCGAGGTGGAGGGCATCGAGCGCATCCGGGTCGCGTACCTGCAGCCTGCCGAGATGCGTCCCGGGCTGCTCGAGGTGCTGCTGGGCACGCCGAAGCTCGCGCCGTACCTCGACCTGTCCTTCCAGCACTCCAGCCCGCGCGTGCTGCGGCGCATGAAGCGCTTCGGCTCGACCGACGCCTTCCTCGGCCTGATCGAGCAGGCCCGCGCGCTCGCGCCCGAGGTCGGCGTTCGCACCAACGTCATCGTGGGCTTTCCCGGGGAGACCGACGAGGATCTCCTCGAGCTCGAGCGGTTCCTCACCGAGGGCCGCCTGGACGCCGTCGGCGTGTTCGGCTACTCCGACGAGGAAGGCACCGCCGCGGTGGCGCTGGACGGCCACCTCGGCGCCGGCGAGATCGCCGACCGCGTGGAGCGGGTCACCGCCCTGGTCGACGAGCTGAGCGCGCAGCGCGCCGAGGACCGCCTCGGCGAGCACGTCGTCGTGCTCGTCGAGGACGTCGACGGCGACCTGGTCGAGGGCCGCGCGGCCCACCAGGGTCCCGAGGTCGACGGCACGACGGCGCTCACCGGCGCCGGGGCCGCGCGGGCGCGGATCGGCGACCTCGTGCCGGCCACGATCATCGATACGGACGGAGTCGACCTGGTCGCCGAAGCCCAGGGCGCCTGATGGTCGACGCCGACCGTACCGACCCCCGCCCCCGGGTCAGCATCTACAACATCGCCAACGCCCTCACCGTCCTGCGCATCGCGCTGGTGCCGGTGTTCGTGTTCGCGCTCCTGCAGGACGACGGCGCCGCGACCTCCTGGCGCTGGATCGCCGCCGGGGTGTTCGCCCTCGCCATCGCCACCGACAAGCTCGACGGCGACCTGGCCCGCAAGCACGGCCTAGTCACCGACTTCGGCAAGATCGCCGACCCGATCGCCGACAAGGCGCTGATCGGCTCGGCGCTGGTCGGGCTGTCGGTGGTGCACCTGCTGCCGTGGTGGGTGACCCTCGTGATCATGACGCGCGAGCTCGGGATCACGCTGCTGCGCTTCCTGGTGATCCGCCACGGCGTCATCCCCGCCAGCCGGGGAGGCAAGGCCAAGACGTTCGTCCAGTCGCTGGCCATCTGGCTGTACATCATGCCGGTGGGCGGCGCGGTGGGGACCGTGCGGTGGTGGCTGATGGGGGCGGCGATCGCGCTGACCGTGGTCACCGGCCTCGACTACGTCGCGCGCGCCGCGCGGCTCGCCCGGGGCGCGTCCGCGGCCCGCGCCGACGCCGCGCCCAACGGCTGACCCGGCACCGCCCTGCCCGGGAACACCCGGCGCGGACGGCGCGTTGCATACTTACGTCCCCACCCTCACCCGGCGCGACCGGGGTAGTGTCGTGGGTGAGCGTCACCCCCACGGCCGGTCGGCCTGGGCGACGCTCGACACATACAGGAGGTCCACTTGCTGCTTCTTCGCGAAGTCCTCGGAAGCAACCTGCGTGCCCATCGTGAGCACCAGAAGCGCTCGCTGCGCGACGTATCCGCGGCGGCACGCGTCAGCCTGGGCTACCTGTCGGAGATCGAGCGCGGCCGCAAGGAGGCGTCCTCCGAGCTGCTCGCGTGCATCTGTGACGCGCTCGACCTCGAGCTGGCCGACCTGCTGGGCGACGCGTCGACCGACCTGCGGCACGCCGCCTTCCTCGGCGAGAACGCCGAACGTCCGGCCCCGGCGGCGGAGGTCCGCCTGGTGTTCGGGCAGGACGAGCGCGAGGTCGTCCCGGTCTAGCCGCGCCATGGGTGCCAAGTCCACTTTCCTCGACCCCCTCGCCGGGGCGCTCGGGGCCGCCGCGGGCGTCGGCTCGTTCCTGCTGATCCCCGGTGCCGCCGCGGCCATCCCGGCCGCGATCGGCATCGGGGCGCTGGTCTACGGGGCCAAGCTGGCGGTCTCGGCCCTCGGTAGCCGACGGCCTGCCGACAAGCCGCCCGTCGGTGCGGGCGCCGACGCCACCGCCGCGCCCCGGGTCAAACGCGGCTCGGCGACCGAGACCTGGCAGTCCCGCGGCGCCAAGGCAGTGCGCGGCATCGCCGACCTGGCCGCCGCGGCCGGCACGCCGCCGGTGATCCGTGGGCAGCTCGAGAACGTGGCCCTCGAGGCCCGCGACTCCCTCGTCGTGCTGGACCAGCTCGCCGAGCAGTCCGCCGGCGTCGAGGCTTCGCTGGACCGGATGCCGGCGTCGTCCCTGCGCGACCAGCGCGCTCGGCTGGCCGGCGCCTCGCCGCCGCCCGGCTCGCCCGAGGCCGCCGAGCTGCAGCGGGCGCTCGATGCGGTCGTGGCCCAGCAGCGCACGGTGGACCGCCTCGTCGCCGCCCGCGCCGGGCTGCTGGCCCGGATGGAGTCGATCGTGCTGGGGCTCGAGCAGCTGCAGAGCGAGATGAACGAGACCGTCGCCGTGAGCCTGGCCGCCGGCGACGAGGCCGGCGCCGGGGGCGAGCAGCACCTGCGTGACCTCTCCGACCAGCTGGCCGGTCTGCGCGCCGGTCTCGAGGAGACCCGGCGCTACACCGCCGAGGTGCTGGGGCCGCAGTCCTGAGCCCGCGGCGCGGCCGCTCGCGTCGTCGGCGCGATAGCATCGGCTGCGAGCGACCACACAGCCACTGATCACCCATCGACCGGGAGGATGCGCCGCAATGGCCAACCCATTCGTGAAGTTCTGGAAGTACCTGATGGCCGCCTTCGGCGCCAAGGTGGATCAGGTCGCCGACCCCAAGATCCAGATCCAGCAGGCCATCGAGGACGCGCAGCGCCAGCACCAGGCCCTCTCGCAGCAGGCGGCCGCGGTGATCGGCAACCAGCGACAGCTGGAGATGAAGCTGACCCGGCAGATGAGCGAGGTCGAGAAGGCCGGCGCCAACGCGCGGCAGGCGCTGACGCTCGCCGACAAGGCGCGCGCCGAGGGCAACGTGGAGAAGGCGCAGGAGTACGAGCAGACCGCGCAGGCGTTCGCCACCTCGCTGGTCGCCGCCGAGCAACAGATGGAAGACCTCAAGCAGATGCACGACCAGTCCCTGGTCGCCGCGCAGAAGGCGAAGGAAGCCGTCGAGCAGAACGCCTATCGGCTGAAGACCAAGCTGGCCGAGCGCACCAAGCTGCTCAGCCAGCTCGAGCAGGCCAAGATGCAGGAGCAGATCTCGGCATCCCTCAACCGCATGGGCGAGCTGTCCGCGCCGGGCAACGTGCCGTCCCTCGACGAGGTGCGCGACAAGATCGAGCGCCGCTACGCCAACGCTCTGGGCGCCTCCGACCTCGCCGAGAGCTCGGTCGAGGGCCGCATGATGGAGGTCGAGCGCTCGACGCTCGACATGGCCGGTCAGGCCCGTCTCGATCAGCTGCGCGCCAGCATGGGCGGCAGCAAGCTGGGCGGCCAGGCCGCGCCGACGGCCGAGCCCGCACAGCCGGCGCCGGCGCAGCCGAACGCCCCGCGCCGTGAGGCAGAGGGCGGCCTGCGCTAGGCGCCGACGGCGCACCACCGGACAAGGATGATCACGATGACCGCAGGACGGCCGGGAGGCGGCAACAACAACCTCTGGCGTGACCTGGCGGCCGTCGTGGTCCAGGAGGTCTCCGACCGGCTGCGGGCCGGCGCGGAGCAGGCGCGCACCCGGTTGGAGTCCAGCGATCGCAGCCGGCCGCTCCCGCCCCCCGCGCCGTCCGCCCCGCCGGCGACGAGCCTCGGCGGTGAGCTGAAGAAGCTCGTCGAGCAGGGCATCCGCGCGACGACCAGCCAGATCGTCGAGCACCAGAGCGAGAAGGAGCGCCGCCGCGCCGAGCAGCCGATGCGGCGCGCCCAGGCGCGGGCGACCGGGGCACGCGTGGGCGCCGGAGTGCTCGGCGGGTTCGCCGCCATGACGCTGGTCGGTGGCGTGAGCGCGCTGGCCGCGGACCAGCCCGTGCAGGCCATTCCGCCGGTGGTGATCACGGTGGGCGCCGGTGCCGGCGCCGCCGCGCTCGTGCGGCGCGGCAGGGCGCACCAGCGGGAGGCCGACGCCCACGCCAAGCGGCTGGGCGCGGCGTCGGCGTCGGCGGTGTCCCTGCACGGCGCGTCCGCCTATACCGTGCCGCTGCCGCCGCAGACCTCTCGGGCGTACGAGCCGACCCGTCGGCTGATCGCGCAGAAGGCGGCGCTGGCCGAGCTGCTGCCGGACGTCGAGGAGATCGCCCCCGAGCTGGGCCCCCTCGCGGTGGAGTCCGAGCGGACGCTGTCGGGGTACGCCGGCCGGATCGTCAAGCTCGAGCGCGCCCAGGCCGCGGCGGGCGGCTCCGGCGCCCTCGACGGGCCCCTGACCCGTGCGGTCGAGCAGTACGTCGACGGCGTCGAGGCGCATCAGAAGCTGGTCGAGGCGGCCGCCACCGTGCTGGCCGAGCTCGCCTCGCCGCACGTGCCGCACGCCGCGTACGACTCCATCACCGAGGCGGCCGACCGGCTGCAGGGCCTCGCCGAGGGCCTGCGCCAGGTGCGCCACGACATCCCCATCGGCGACCTGCCGACCATGCGCCGGCCGCCGCTGCACCGCGAGGGGCCGGCTGCGGCACCCACCGACGGGTCGCCACGGAGCCCGGCGCCGCGCAGCGCCGCACCCCGCAACCGCCGCCGGGACGTCGCCGGCTGAGCGATATCCTGTGGCGCATGACGGACTCCCAGGACATCGCCGCAGCCTCCTCGCAGATCTACCGCAGCGCCCTCGACATCATCGGCGGAATCGACCCGCGGATCGCCGATGCGACGCGCAGCGAGCTCACCGACCAACGCGCCTCGCTCAAGCTCATCGCCAGCGAGAACTACGCCTCGCTGCCGGTCCTGATGACGATGGGCACCTGGCTCAGCGACAAGTACGCCGAAGGCACCGTCGGCCACCGCTTCTACGCCGGCTGCCAGAACGTCGACACCGTCGAGTCGGTCGCGGCCGAGCACGCCCGCGAGCTGTTCGGCGCACCGTACGCCTACGTGCAGCCGCACTCCGGCATCGACGCCAACCTGGTCGCGTTCTGGGCGATCCTGGCCCACCGCGTCGAGGCGCCCGAGCTGGCGCGGTTCGGCGCCAAGAACGTCAACGACCTCACCGAGGACGACTGGGAGCAGCTGCGCGGCAAGCTCGGCAACCAGCGGCTGCTCGGCATGTCCCTGGACGCCGGCGGCCACCTGACCCACGGCTTCCGGCCCAACATCTCCGGCAAGATGTTCCACCAGCGGCAGTACGGGACCGACCCGCAGACCGGCCTGCTCGACTACGACCAGGTCGCCGCCACCGCCCGCGAGTTCAAGCCGCTGATCATGGTGGCCGGCTACTCGGCGTACCCGCGGCGCGTCGACTTCGCGAAGATGCGCGAGATCGCGGACGAGGTCGGCGCCACCTTGATGGTCGACATGGCGCACTTCGCCGGCCTGGTCGCCGGCAAGGTGTTCACCGGCGACGAGAACCCCGTCCCGTTCGCGCACGTCACGACCACCACCACCCACAAATCGCTGCGCGGCCCGCGCGGCGGCATCGTCCTCGCCCAGGAGGAATACGCCTCCTCGGTCGATCGCGGCTGCCCGATGGTCCTCGGCGGTCCGCTGTCGCACGTGATGGCAGCGAAGGCCATCGCGCTCGCGGAGGCTCGCCAGCCGGCCTTCCAGACCTACGCGCAGAACGTGGCGGACAACGCGAAGTCGTTCGCCGACGGGCTGATGAAGCGCGGCGCCAAGCTCGTCACCGACGGCACGGACAACCACCTCGTGCTGCTCGACGTGTCGTCGTTCGGGCTCACCGGCCGCCAGGCGGAGTCCGCCCTCCTGGACGCCGGCATCGTGACCAACCGCAACTCGGTCCCGGCCGACCCCAACGGCGCCTGGTACACCAGCGGCATCCGCTTCGGCACGCCGGCGCTGACCACCCGCGGCTTCACCGGCGACGACTTCGACCGGGTCGCCGAGCTCGTGGTCGACGTCCTCGAGGGCACTCAGCCCGGGACGACCAAGGCGGGCGCGCCGTCGAAGGCGTCGTACACCCTGGCCGACGGCGTGGCCGAGCGCACCAAGGCGGCGGCCGCGGAGATGCTCGACGTGCACCCGCTGTACCCGGGCCTGGAGCTCTAGCTAGGACCGCAGCCGCAGCCCACGCGGGGTGACGCGGAACCCCGCGTCGGTCAGCGCGCCGGCGAGCGGACCGTGGATGTCGATGCCGTCGCCGTCCGCGCGCTGGACGTGCAGGCCGTCGACGGCCCCCGCCGAGACGGACGCGGCGAGCGCCTTCGCGGCGGCGGCGAGCGTCGCGGGCTCCTCGGTGAAGCTCAGCAGCGTCTTTCCGCCACGCTCGACGTACAGCGCGAGGACGCCGTCGTGCAGCACCACGAGCGCACCGGCCTTCCTCGCCGGCCGGTGCCGCGAGGCCTCGCCGTCCGGACCGCGGCCCTCGGGCCAGGCGAGCGCCGCGCCGTACGGGTTCGCGGGGTCGCTCGCAGCGAGCACCAGCGTCTCGCCGTCGACGGCGTCGGCGCGCAACCGGTCGACCGCGCCCGCGGCGGCGAACTGGGCGGCCCCGAGCCCTTCGATGAAGTAGCCGCGGCGCAGCCGCCCGGCGTCCTCGTACGCGGCGAGCACGGGGTAGAGGGCCGCGAAGCCGCCGGGCACGTCCTCGGCCTGCACGGGCCCGCGGGTGAGCACGCCGTACCGCTCGACGAGCACGTCGCACACCAGCTGGGCGGTGGCATCGTCCGGATCGGCGCGCGGCACCGGCGACCAGCGACCGCTCACCGACGGCGGGCTGGGCGTCGCGATGCGGGTCCGGGCGCGGCCGTGCCGCGACCGGCGGGTCGCGGCACGGCCGGTGCCCCGCTGGGCGAGCCGCGCCCGCAACGGAGCGAGGGTGTCGTTGGTCAGGTGCCCGGCCCACACGAGGCGCCACAGCGCCTCGACGATGTCCTTCTCCGGCGTCGTCGCGTCGTCCTCGCGCAGCTGCGCGAGGATCTCCCGGAAGAAGCTGGCCGGCCGGGTGCGCGCCGCGGCGAGCACGGCGGTCTCCAGCGGGTCGGTGACGGGTTCCGGCGGCGGCAGGAGCCCGACGAGGTCGGTGGGCAGCAGCCGCAGGTAGCCGTCGGCACCGGACGAGCCGGCCCCCACCCACAGCAGGTCGCCGGCGGCCGTGAGCTCGTCGAGCAGGGCGGGGGAGTAGCCCACCACGCGGGCGGGCAGCACGAGGGACTCCCACGCCGAGGCCCCGACGACGGCGCCGGCGAGCTGCTCGACCACGGCGAACACGCCGTCGGCGCCCCGGTGCGCCCGCTGGCCGACGCCCTGCCACGCGGTGAGGAACCGGGCGTAGGCGACGTGGCTGACCGGTTCGACCTCCGCGCGCGAGCGCGCCAGCGACCGGCGCCGGATGCGCCGCAGGACGTCGACGTCGCACCACTCCGAACCGGTCACCCCTGGGGTCAGCTCGCCCTTGGTGATCCGGTCGTCGGCGGCGAGCCGCTCGAGGGTGCGCCGCGCCACCGCCTCCCCGATGCCGAACCGGGCCGCCACCTGGGCGGTGGTGAACGGCGGGTGCGTGCGCGCGAACCGCGCGACCAGGTCGCCCAGCGGGTCGGGCAGCACGGCGGTGAACGCCTCGGGCACCCCCACCGGCAGCGCGATGCCGAGAGCGTCCTGGAAGCGTCCGGCGTCCTCGATCGCGACGAACCGCTCGTCGCCGGCGATGCGCAGCGCCAGCGCCCGCCGCTCGCCGACCAGCGCGGCCCCCCACGCCGGGTCCGCGCCGCGCGCGGCCAGCTCGTCGGCGGTGAGGTCGCCGAGCTCGCGCAACGCGTCGGCCAAGGCCTCCAGCGACCCGATGGCGCGTTCGGGGGCGAGCCGCTGCAGGGCCGCGCCCACCTCGTCGATCGCATCGGGGTCGAGCAGCTCGCGCAGCTCGATCTGGCCGAGCAGCTCGCGCAGCAACGACAGGTCGAGCGACAGCGCGCCCGAGCGGCGCTCGGCGAGCGGCACGTCATCTTGATAGATGAAGCTCGATACGTAGCCGAACAGCAGGGACTGCGCGAACGGCGAGGCGCTCGAGGTCTGCACCTCGGTCAGCGCGATCGTGCGGCGCTCGATCTGGGTGAGCAGGTCGATCAGGCCCGGTACGTCGTAGACGTCCTGGAGGCACTCGCGCAGCGTCTCGAGGATGATCGGGAAGTCGTCGAAGCGGGCGGCGACCGTCAGCAGCTGGGAGGAGCGCTGCCGCTGCTGCCATAGCGGCGACCGTTTGGCCGGGTCGCGGCGCGGCAGCAGCAGCGCGCGGGCGGCGCACTCCCGGAACCGGCTGGCGAACAGCGCCGAGCCCATGAGCTGCTCGGTGACCAGGCGCTGCACGTCGCCGGGGTCGACCAGCACCAGGTCGAGGTCCGGTGGCGTGCCGGTGGTGTCGGGGACCCGCAGCACGATGCCGTCGTCGCCGTGCATCGCCTGCGCGTCGGCGCCGTACTCGCGCTCGAGCCGCGCACCGATGATCAGCGACCAGGGTGCGTTGACCTGGTCGCCGAACGGCGAGTGCACGATCACCCGCCAGTCACCCAGCTCGTCGCGGAAGCGCTCGACGACGATCCGGCGGTCGTGCGGCACGACGCCCGTGGCGACGCGCTGGGCCGCGACGTACGCGTGCAGGTTCTGCACCGCGTAGCCGTCCAGGTTGGCCAGCGCAGCCGGCTCGCGCCCGGCGTCGAGCTCGCGCAGGAACGCGCCGATCGAGCGGCCCAGCGGCAACGGCCGGCCTTGCGACTCCCCGGTCCAGAACGGCATCCGGCCCGGCACGCCGGGAGCCGGGACGACGAGCACGCGGTCGTGGGTGATCTCCACGATCCGCCACGTCGAGGTGCCGAGCAGGAAGACGTCGCCGACGCGCGACTCGTACACCATCTCCTCGTCGAGCTCGCCGACGCGACGACCGCCGCGTTCGTCGCCGGCGATGAACACGCCGAACAGCCCGCGATCCGGGATCGTGCCGCCGGAGGTGACCGCGAGCCGCGCCGCGCCGGGACGCCCACGGACCCGGTCGGTCAGCCGGTCCCACACGATGCGCGGGCGCAGGGAGGCGAACTGCTCGCTGGGGTAGCGGCCCGCGAGCATGTCGAGAACGGCGTGCAGCAGCGGCTCGGGCAGGTTGCGGTACGGCGCGGCTCGGCGGATCAGGTCGAACAGCTCGCCGACGGCGTACTCGGCGTCGGCGAGGATCGCGACGATCTGCTGCGCGAGGACGTCGAGCGGGTTGGCCGGGATGCGCAGGGGCTCGAGGTCGCCGGCGTACATCCGGTCGACGACGACGGCCGTGCTGACCAGGTCGCCGCGGTGCTTCGGAAAGAACACCCCCTCGCTGCGGACGCCGACCTGGTGCCCGGCTCGCCCGACCCGTTGCAGGCCCGAGGCCACGGACGGCGGAGACTCGACCTGGACCACCAGGTCGACCGCGCCCATGTCGATGCCGAGCTCGAGGCTGCTGGTCGCGACGACGGCCGGCAGCGTCCCGGACTTCAGGCCCTCCTCGGCGATGAGCCGCTGCTCGCGGCTGACCGACCCGTGGTGGGCACGCGCCACGACGTGCTCGTCGTCGCCGCCGTGCCCCAGACCGCTCTGCGCGATCATCTCGGCCGGGAACGCCGCCTCCCCCGCATCGCCGCCGGCCTCCGCCGCGGCCCGCTCGTTGAGCCGGGCGGTGAGCCGCTCGGCGGCCCGCCGCGCGTTGGCGAACACGATCGTCGACCGGTGGCTGCGCACCAGGTCGTAGACGGCGTCCTCGACCGCCGGCCAGATCGAGCGCCGCAGGTGCCCGGACGAGTCGGACTGGTCGGACAGGTCGGCCATGTCCTCGACCGGGACGACGACGCGCAGGTCGAGGCCCTTGTCGCTCGGCGGTGCCACGACGGTCGCCTCGCGGCCCGAGCCGGCGAGGAAGGCGGCGACCTCGTCGACCGGGCGCACCGTCGCCGACAGCCCGATGCGCTGCGCCGGCCGCTCCAGAAGCGCATCCAGGCGCTCCAGCGACAGCGCGAGATGCGCACCGCGCTTGGTGCCGGCCAGCGCGTGGATCTCGTCGACGATGACCGTCTCGACACCGCGCAGCGCCTCCCGGGCGCCGCTGGTCAGCAGCAGGAACAGCGACTCCGGGGTGGTGATGAGGATGTCGCCCGGCGCGGTGGCGAACCGGCGCCGGTCGGCCGCGGGCGTGTCGCCGGTGCGGGTGCTCACCCGGACCGGGCTGGTCGTCGAGCCCAAGCGGGCTGCCGCGTTCTCGATGCCCACCAGCGGCGCGGTCAGGTTGCGCTCGACGTCGGCGGCGAGCGCCTTCAGCGGCGAGATGTACACGACGCGGCAGCGGCGGCGCGGCTCCGCGGGAGGCGCCTGGGTCAGCACCCGGTCGATCGCCGACAGGAAGGCCGCCAGCGTCTTGCCCGAGCCGGTCGGCGCCACGACGAGCGCGTGGTCGCCGCCGGAGATCGCCCGCCAGGCCGCCGCCTGCGCGGGCGTCGGCGCCCGGAACGCGGCGGCGAACCACGCCCGGGTGGCGGGCGCGAACCCCTCGAGCGCGTCGACGGGGCCGGGATCGTGGGCGGGCATTCCCTCATCTTGCCCGCCGCCACCGACATCGGTCGTCGGCGGCCTCGGGAGCGGGGCGGGCGGGGCCGGCGGATAGAGTGCGCTCTGACCTGGAGCGGCCATCGTGGAAGGACGAGCGCGCATGAACGACACGCTGTACGACGCGGAGCACGAAGCCTTTCGGGAGAGCGTGCAGGCGTTCTACGCCAAGCACGTCTATCCGGCGTACGAGCAGTGGGAGAAGGACGGCCAGATCGACCGGGAGGTGTGGCGCGAGGCCGGCCGCGCCGGGCTGCTGGGCACCGACGTGCCCGAGGAGTTCGGTGGCGGCGGGATGAGCGACTACCGGTTCAACGCGATCATCGGCGAGGAGGCCAACCGCGAGTCGACCCCCGGGTTCGGGATCACCCTGCACAACGACGTCGTCGCGCCGTACCTCACCGAGCTCACGACCGACGAGCAGAAGAAGCGCTGGCTGCCCGGGTTCTGCAGCGGCGACCTGGTGACCGCGATCGCGATGACCGAGCCGGGCACCGGATCGGACCTGCAGGGGATCCGCACCACCGCCAAGGACGACGGCGACGCCTTCGTGCTCAACGGCTCGAAGATGTTCATCACCAACGGCATCCTCGCCGACCTCGTCCTCGTCGTCGCCCGCACCGAGCAGGACGCGCCCGGGTCGAAGTCGCTGAGCCTGCTCGTCGTCGAGCGCGGCATGCCCGGCTTCGAGCGCGGTCGGAACCTCGACAAGATCGGCCTCAAGAGCCAGGACACCGCCGAGCTGTTCTTCGACAACGTGCGGGTGCCGAAGGAGAACCTGCTCGGTGAACGCGGCCGCGGCTTCTACCACCTGATGCACAACCTGCCCCAGGAGCGGCTGACCATCTGCGTCGCCGCGATGGGCGCGATCGACGGCATGATCGCCCACACCCTGGAGTACGTGAAGGGCCGCAAGGCGTTCGGGCAGCCGATCGGCTCCTTCCAGAACACCCGGTTCGAGCTCGCCGACATGGTCACCTCCGCGCAGGTCGCCCGCTCGCACCTCAGCGCGATGATCACCAGCCACAACGCCGGCGAGCTCACGGCGGTCGACGCGGCCGGCGCCAAGGCGTGGTTCAGCCGGCTGCAGAATCAGACCGCCGATCGCTGCCTGCAGCTGCACGGCGGCTACGGATACATGAACGAGTACCCGATCGCGCGCTACTTCCGGGACGCCCGCGTGCAGTCGATCTATGGCGGCACCAACGAGATCATGCGCGAGATCGTCGGGCGCTCGCTCGGCCTGTAGGACGCCGCACCGGCGGGGATTGCGGCGATACTGGTGGTGCCGACGCCGACGGCGTCACTGGGTGAAGGGCGGGTACATGCGGCTGACTGACTTCTGGGAGCGGATGACCGCGTACTTCGGGGCCGAGTACGTCGGCTCGGTGGCCCAGGACCACGTGCTGTCCTCGCTGGGCGGACGCACCGTCGTCGAGGCGATCGAGGCGGGCATCGAGACCAAGCAGATCTGGAAGGCCGTGTACGAGGCCTTCGACATCCCGTACGCGCTGAAGTAGCCCGGCGTGTCGCGATAGCACAAGCGTACGTCGTACAGTTGTTCGTATAGGCTGATGTCCACAGGGCGCCGAGCTATCCACCGGCACCCAGCGCACCAGAATTTTGTCGGGGCCGGTTCGTAGCGTGGAGCCCGCACGAAACCACACCGGCTTCCCCGGCCGCCGCCGGGACAACTCGAGCTAGAGGGGCACGACATGGCAGCAGGAATGGACCGCGAGAAGGCGTTGGACAACGCGCTCGCGCAGATCGAGAAGTCGTTCGGCAAGGGGTCGATCATGCGGCTCGGGGACGACCAGCGCGCCCCGGTCGACGCGATCCCCACCGGCTCGCTCGCCCTCGACGCCGCACTGGGCATCGGCGGCCTGCCGCGCGGCCGGGTGATCGAGATCTACGGCCCGGAGTCCTCCGGCAAGACGACCGTGGCGCTGCACGCCGTCGCCAACGCGCAGAAGGCGGGCGGCATCGCGGCCTTCATCGACGCCGAGCACGCGCTCGACCCCGTCTACGCCAAGGCGCTGGGCGTCGACACCGACGCGCTGCTGGTCAGCCAGCCGGACACCGGCGAGCAGGCGCTGGAGATCGCCGACGTGCTGATCCGCTCGGGCTCCATCGACGTGCTGGTCATCGACTCGGTCGCCGCGTTGGTGCCGCGGGCGGAGATCGAGGGCGAGATGGGCGACAGCCACGTGGGCCTGCAGGCCCGGCTCATGAGCCAGGCGCTGCGCAAGATCACCGGTGCGCTCTCCCAGTCGGGCACGACGGCGATCTTCATCAACCAGCTCCGCGAGAAGATCGGCGTGATGTTCGGCTCCCCGGAGACCACCACCGGCGGTCGCGCGCTGAAGTTCTACGCGTCGGTGCGCATCGACGTCCGCCGGATCGAGACGCTGAAGGACGGCGGCGACGCGGTCGCCAACCGCACGCGGGCGAAGATCGTGAAGAACAAGGTGGCCGCGCCGTTCAAGCAGGCCGAGTTCGACATCGTCTACGGCGAGGGCATCAGCCGCGAGGGCTCCATCATCGACCTGGGCGTCGAGCACGGCATCATCCGCAAGGCCGGCGCCTGGTACACCTACGACGGCGACCAGCTGGGCCAGGGCAAGGAGAACGTGCGCCGGTTCCTGCGCGACAACCCCGAGCTCACCGACGAGCTCGATCTGCGGCTGCGGGAGAAGCTGGGCCTGATCCGTACCCAGGACGAGGACTCGCCGGACCAGATCGCCCCGGCGCCGGTCGACTTCTAGGCCGATGGTGGCCGACGCCGACCGCGCGGAGGAGCACGCCTTCGGCTATTGCCTCCGGCGGCTCACCTCCGCGGCGCGCACCGAGCACGACCTCGCCGGCAAGCTGCGCGAGCGCGGCTACGAGGACGGCGTCGTCGACGCCGTCCTCGGCCGCCTCCGGCGCCTCGGCTATGTCGACGACGCCCAGTTCGCGGACCAGTGGGTGCGCAGCCGGTCGCGCTCGAAGGCGTTGGCCGCGCCGATGCTGCGGCAGGAGCTGCGTCGCAAGGGCGTCGACGAGGAGCTCATCGAGGCGGCGTTGCGCGACGGCGTGGACAGCGACGACGACGCCCGGGCCCTGGCGCTGCTGCGCCGCAAGCTCCCGGGCGTCCTGCCGGCGGAGCGGTCCGAGCTCGACCGGCTCAAGCGCCGGCTCGGCGGGATGCTCGCGCGCAAGGGATACGACGGCGCCCGGGTGTGGCGGCTGGTCGACGCCGCGCTGTCCGAGACGGGTCAAGTTGCCTCCGTCCCGACGGACGAATAGCCTCGATCGACGGTGCCACTGCCGATGAAGGAGGCCGGATGCCGACCGCGCTCACGATCGCGCTGCTGCTGGCCGTGCTGGTGCTCATCGGCTGCGTGATCTACTTCGGGCGCAGGCTGCAGGCCCCGACGCCGGCCGACGCGAGCGGGCCCGGTGACGGGCCGGCGCCCGCCGCGCCGTCCGAGCCCGACCGCGCGCCGGAACCGCACCGCCCGATCTCGGCGGCCGAGCGCGACGAGCTCGTCGCCCAGGGCCACGCCGACGGCCTGGCCGAGGGCCACGCGGCCGGCTACGCGCAGGGCCGCCGCGCCGGGCGCAACGAAGCCAAGGCGGCTGCGCTGGTGGAGGCGCGCCTCGCCGCCAAGCGCCAGGTCAACGCCGAGTTCGACGTTGCGGCTCGCGAGCGCATCCGCGCCGAGCTCCAGGATGAGGTGCGCGATGAGATCCGCGACGAGCTGGAGGAGGAGGTCGAGGCCACCCGCCGGGCCGCACTCGCCGACGCCAAGGCCACGCGCGCGGCGGCGCAGGGCATCCGGGCGCGCATCGACGGCGAGCTGGCGGCGGCGCGCCGCGACGCCGAGCTGGAGATCAGCGAGCTGATGCTCACCAGTCGGCAGGACGCCGAGCGGGAGGCAGGTCGCATCCTCGGCCGGGCTCGCGAGCTGCAGAGCGACGTGGAGCGCCGCGAGCAGCGCATCATCGAGCGCGAGGAGCGCCTCGACGACGAGCTCGGGCGGGTGGACGCCCGAGTGGTGGAGCTGCGCCGTGCCGAGGCGAGCGCCACCGAGCGCGAGGCCGCGCTGGCCGAGCGCGAGGAGCGGGCGCGCGCCGAGCTCGAGCGCATCGCCGGGCTGACGGCGAGCGAGGCCCGCGACGAGCTGATCGCGGCTCACGAGTCGGCCGCCCGCAGGGAGGCTGCGGCGCTGAGCCGGCGCATCGAGCAGGAGGCCACCGAGCAGGCCACCGCGCGGGCGAAGGTGATCGTCGCCGACGCGATCGCCCGGGTCGCCAGCGAGCAGACCGCCGAGAGCGTCGTCACCGTGATCCCGCTGCCCAGCGACGACATGAAGGGCCGGATCATCGGGCGCGAAGGGCGCAACATCCGCGCCTTCGAGCAGGCGACCGGGGTCAACCTGATCATCGACGACACCCCCGAGGCGGTGCTGCTGTCGAGCTTCGACCCGGTCCGCAGGGAGGTCGGGCGGCTGACGCTGAGCCGGCTCGTCGCCGACGGGCGGATCCATCCGCACCGCATCGAGGAGGCCTACGAGCGCAGCCTCCAGGAGGTCGACGAGGTCTGCGCCAAGGCCGCCGAGGACGCCCTGCTCGAGGTCGGGATCGACGACCTGCACCCGGAGCTGAAGAAGCTGCTGGGCCGGCTGCGGTTCCGGACGTCCTATGGCCAGAACGTCCTGCTGCACCTGGTGGAGACCGCGCACATCGCCGGCGCCATCGCCGGTGAGCTGGGCATCCCGCCCGAGCTGGTCAAGCGCGGTGCGTTCCTGCACGACATCGGCAAGGCCGTCACGCACGAGGTGCAGGGCTCGCACGCGCAGATCGGGGCCCGGCTCGCCGAGCGCTACGGCGAGGCCCCGGAGGTCGTGCACGCCATCGAGGCGCACCACAACGAGGTCGCGCCACAGACCGTCGAGGCGGTGCTGACCCAGGCGTCGGACTCGTGCTCCGGCGGCCGGCCGGGCGCGCGCCGGGAGAGCGTCGAGGCGTACGTCGAGCGGCTGGAGCGGATCGAGAAGATCGCCGCACAGCGCGACGGGGTGGAGAAGGTGTTCGCGATGCAGGCCGGCCGCGAGGTCCGCATCATGGTGCGCCCGAGCGAGGTCGACGACGCGGGGGCGCACCAGCTCGCCAAGGACGTCGCGAGCCAGATCGAGGCCGAGCTGACCTACCCGGGACAGATCCGGGTGACGGTGGTCCGGGAGTCCCGAGCCAGCGAGGTGGCCCGCTGAGACCCGCGTCGCGCTAGCCGGTCGGGCAGTCGTCCGGGCGCGGGGGGATCGGCGCCACGATCCCCGACTTGCCCAGCGTCGACTCGAAGGCCGCCTTCCACACGCCCTGGTCGTACGCCTCGAGGATGGTCGCGCGCAGGAACCTGCACATCGCGATGTCGCCGTGCCGGTAGCCGATGCCGTAGCGCTGGGTCGTGAACGGCTCGCCCACGATGCTGAGGCTGTTCGGGTGCGCCTCAAGGAACCCCGCGAGGATCGCCCCGTCGGTCGACACCGCGTCGAGGTCGCCGGCGAGCAGCGCGTCCACGCAGGCGGCGTACGACGTGTAGGCCTTGGTGATCGCGCCGTGCGCGACGAGCGCCTTGTCGGACTCCGACGACGCGACCGAGCAGACCGTCTTGCCGTCGAGGTCCTTCAGGCCGGTGATCGGCGAGCCGTCGCGGACCATGATCTGCTGGCCGGTCACGTAGTACGGACCGATCTGGCCGACGACGGCGGCGCGCTCGTCGGTCATCGTGTAGGAGGCGATCACGAGGTCGACCTTGTTGCCGGTGAGCGCACCCTCGCGGTCGTAGGTGTCCATCGGGACCCACTGGATGCCCTGCTCGGGGATGCGCAGCTCGCCGGCGACGAACCTCGCCAGCTCGATCTCGAAGCCCTCCGGCGGCTGGCTGGCCGGTGCGCCCGGCGGCCGGTAGCCCAGGCCCGGGACGTCCGTCTTCACGCCGATGCGCACCGTACCGCCGGCGGAGAGCGCCGACATCGTGGTGCCGTCGGCGAACGTCTCCGGCCGGTCGCTCGTCGCGGCCGGTGGGGTCGACGGTGTCGCACAGGCGCCCAGTGCGGCGATCGCCGCGGCGGCGATCGCCTGGAGTGCTCTGCGCACCGTCCCTCCGATCCTCGACGTGGTCCATCATCGTAACGACTGCTCCGAGGCGACGCGTACCCTAGACGGGCTATGAGCATCGATCACCGTCCCGCGCGCACGTACGAGATCAAGACGTACGGCTGCCAGATGAACAACCACGACTCCGAGCGGCTCGCCGGGGTCCTGGAGAGCAACGGCTACGCGCCGGCGCGCCCGGGGGAGCAGGCCGACGTGGTCGTGTTCAACACCTGCGCCGTCCGGGAGAACGCCGACAACAAGCTGTACGGCAACCTCTCGCATCTCGCGCCGATCAAGCGCGCGCGTCCCGACCTGCAGATCGCGGTCGGCGGCTGCCTCGCGCAGAAGGACAAGCAAAGCATCGTCGATCGGGCGCCGTACGTCGACGTCGTGTTCGGCACGCACAACGTGGGCTCGCTGCCGGCGCTGCTGGACCGCTCGCGGCACAACAAGCGGGCGGAGGTGGAGATCCTCGAGTCGTTGGAGCAGTTCCCCTCCTCGCTGCCGGCCAAGCGCGAGTCGACGTACGCCGGCTGGGTGTCCATCTCGGTCGGCTGCAACAACACCTGCACGTTCTGCATCGTGCCGGCGCTGCGGGGCCGCGAGCGCGACCGACGCCCCGGGGAGATCCTCGCCGAGGTCCGGGCGCTGGTGGCCGACGGCGCCCTCGAGGTGACGCTGCTGGGCCAGAACGTCAACGCCTACGGCGTGGAGTTCGGCGACCGCTCGGCGTTCGCGAAGCTGCTGCGCGCCTGCGGCGGCATCGAGGGCCTGGAGCGGGTCCGGTTCACCTCCCCGCACCCGCGCGACTTCACCGACGAGGTGATCGAGGCCATGGCGCAGACGCCGAACGTCTGCCCGCAGCTGCACATGCCGCTGCAGTCGGGCTCGGCCGACGTGCTGAAGCGGATGCGCCGCTCGTACCGCCCGGACCGGTTCCTGTCCATCATCGACCGGGTGCGCGAGCAGCTGCCCGACGCGGCGATCACCACCGACATCATCGTCGGGTTCCCGGGCGAGACCGACGCCGACTTCGAGGCCACCCTCGAGGTCGTGCGGCGCGCCCGGTTCGCCAGCGCTTTCACCTTCCAGTACTCCCCGCGGCCGGGGACGCCCGCCGCGACGATGGACGCCCAGGTGCCCAAGCCCGTCGTGCAGGAGCGCTACGAGCGGCTGGTGGCGCTGCAGAACGAGATCAGCTGGGCGGAGAACCGCGCGCTCGTCGGGCGTGAGGTGGAGCTGCTGGTAGCGGTCGGCGAGGGGCGCAAGGACGCCGACACGCACCGGATGAGCGGGCGCGCCCGCGACGGGCGGCTGGTGCACTTCACGCCGACCGGCAACGCCGTGGACGGCGTGATCCGGCCGGGCGACGTGGTCGGCGCGACGGTGACGTACGCGGCGCCGCACCACCTGAACGCGGACGCCGATCTCGTCTGGCACCGGCGTACGCGGGCCGGTGACGCGCACGAGGCGGCGACCGCGGCCCCCGCGCCGGGCGTCCTGCTCGGCATGCCCACCGTCCGCCGCGGCTGAGCCTCGGCTAGAGCGACACCGACTTCTCGGCCTCGGCCAGCCACTGCTGCTTGGCCGCGAGGTTGTCCTTCGCCTCGGCGATCTTCTTCTCGTCGCCGGCGCTCATCGCCTTGTCGAGCTGCTTCTGCGCCTTCTCCACGCCCTCGCGCATCGACAGCAGCAACGGGTTGGACTGGGCGGCCGACTTCCGCCACTCGGCCTCCTCGGCCTCGCGGACCCGCCGTTCGACCGAGCGCATCCGGTCCTCCAGCGGCCGCATGGCGTCGCGCGGCACGTGCCCGATCTGCTCCCAGCGCTCCTGCAGGTCGCGCAGCGCGGCCTTCGCCGCGTCCAGGTTCGCCGCCGGGTCGATCTTCGGCCCGTACTCGGCGAGCAGCGCCTCCTTGGCGCGCTGGTTGTCGACGTACGACGCGTCCCGGGAGTCGAGCTCGGCCGAGCGGGCCGCGAAGAACCGGTCCTGCGCCTCGCGGAAGGCCGTCCACAGCTTGTCCTCGGAGTCGCGGGTCGCCCGGCCGGCCGCCTTCCACTCGCTCATCAGCGACTTCATCCGCGACGCCGTCGGGCCCCAGTCGGTCGAGTCGGCGAGCGCCTGCGCCTCGGCGACGATCCGCTCCTTGACGCCCTTGGCGGCCTCGCGCTGCTTGTCCAGCGCCGCGAAATGCGCGCCGCGGGCCTTGCCGAAGGCGTCGCGGGCCTCCTTGAACCGCTTCCACAGCGCGTCGTCGGTCTTGCGGTCGACGCCCTTGATCGCCTTCCAGTCGTCGATGATCGAGCGCAGCCGGTCACCGGAGGTCTTCCACTGCGTGGACGTCGCGAGCTGCTCGGCCTCGGCGACCAGCGCCTCCTTCGCGGCCACCGCATCGGCGCGGGCGTGCGCCTTCGCCGCCTGCGCCTGCTCCTTCTTGATCGCGGTCTGCGCGATGACTCCGTCGAGGCGGTCGCCCAGCGACGCGAGATCGCCGATCGCGTGGGCCTCGGGGAGCGACTCCTTCAGGGACGCCGCCGAGCGGGCCATCGCGGCGGGATCCGAGGACGGGGACTTCAGGCGGTTCTCCAGGAGGCTGACCTCGGTCTCGAGGTCCTCGAAGCGTCGGACGAAATGCGCCAGGCCCTCCTCGGGCGTCCCGGCCTGCCACGAGCCGATCGACCGGTCGCCGTCAGCGGAGCGCACATAGACCGCACCGTCGTCGTCGACGCGGCCCCACTCGTTGCTCGCTGCCATAGCTGGGAACCTCCGTGGTCGAGAACACCTGCATCAGTGATTGTGGCATTCTCACAGATTCCGCGCCGTCCGCGGCGGCGCGGGGTGCGATTGCACCGGATAACCTCGTCGGGTGCCAACCAGCCAAGCCAGCAGGGCCGTGATCTGCCCGAACCCGCCCGCGTTGCTGCCCGGTGCGACGGGGCGCACGGCGGTTGCCGAGATCGAGCGACTTCGTGCGGCGGCTCAGGCCGCGGTCGGCTGGCTGCGCGAGGGTGGCGCGCCGGTGCTGGTGCTCGGCGGCGCCCCGCCGGCCGCCGTCCAGCGGGGACAGCTCCTCAGCGCACGGGCCTTCGGTCTGCGGTACGAGGTTGCCTGGGGCGACGGCGACGGCGACGGCGCCGGCCCCGGCGACGCGGTCGCGCTCACGGCAGCCGCGCCGCTGGTGGCGGCGTACCTGCTGGACGGCCACGACGCGCGCTACCTCGGCGTGCGCGACCCGCGGGAGGCGCGCGCGGCGCTGGCCGGCAGCGACGTGCGGTCCGTGCTCGTGATGGGCGGCGGGTCGGCCCGGCGGCGCGACGGCGCACCGGGCTACCTGGACGAGCGGGCGGTGCCCTTCGACGACGAGCTGGCGCGCCGGATCGGCGGCCCCGACCTCGACGATCTGGCCGACCCGGATCTCGCGCTCGCTGCGCGGCTGCTGGCCGATCTGCCCGCCCCGCTGGCTGTCGCGGCCGGGCTGTGCCGGGCACCGATGCAGGCGCGCCTCGAGTCGTACGACGCGCCGTACGGCGTGGCCCAGTACGTCGCCCGGTGGTGGCGCCCGTGAGCCGGACGATCGTCGTGCTGGGGCCCACAGCGTCCGGCAAGACGAGCCTCGCGCTGGACATCGCCGAGCGCCTCGGCGGCCCGGACGCCGCCGAGATCGTCAACGCGGACTCCATGCAGGTCTACCGCGGCATGGACATCGGCACCGCGAAGGTCCCGCCGGCCGATCGCCGGGGGATCGCGCACCACCTGTTCGACGTGTGGCCGGTCGAGCACGCCGTCACCGTCGCCGAGTATCGCGAGCTCGCGCGGGCCACGGTGGCCGAGATCCAGGCGCGCGGCAAGCATGCGCTGCTGGTCGGCGGCTCCGGGCTGTACATCACGGCGACCATCGACGATCTGCGGTTCCCGGGCACCGACCCGCTCGTCCGCGCGCGCCTCGAGAGCGAGCTGGCGGCCGAGGGCGCGATCGCGCTGCATCGCCGGTTGCGCGCCGTCGACCCGGTGGCCGCGGAGCGGATCCTGCCGACGAACGGGCGGCGGATCGTGCGCGCGCTGGAGGTCGTCGAGATCACCGGCGCGCCGTTCACCGCGTCCCTCCCGACGGCGGCCGCGCCCGTGCTCGAGGCCGTGCAGCTCGGGCTCGACCGGCCGGCGGACGAGCTCGCGCGCCGCATCGAGACCCGGGTCGACCTGATGTGGCGGGACGGGCTCGTCGACGAGGTACGGGGGCTGCGGCCGGGCATCGAGCAGGGGCGGACGGCGTCGCGGGCGCTCGGCTACGCGCAGGTGCTGCGCTTCCTGCGCGGCGAGGTCTCCGAGCAGCAGGCCCGCGACGACACCGTGACGGCAACCCGCCGCTTCGCCCGCCGGCAGCGGTCCTGGTTCGCCCGCGACCGCAGGATCCACTGGCTGGACGCCGCCTCCGGCGGCCTGCTGGATGCCGCCCTGCGTACCATCGACGGGTGAGCAGCGTGAGGTTCGCGAAGGGGCACGGCACCGAGAACGACTTCGTGGTGCTGCCCGACGTCGACGGCCGGCTCACCCTGACCGCCCCCCAGGTGCGGAGGCTCACCGACCGCCGCCGCGGCGTCGGCGGCGACGGGGTCCTGCGGGTGGTGCGGTCGGCGAACGCCCCCGAGGCCGACAGCACGGCACCGTGGTTCATGGACTACCGCAACGCCGACGGCTCGATCGCCGAGATGTGCGGCAACGGCGTGCGGGTGTTCGCGCGCTACCTGCGCGAGTCCGGTCTCGACGACGGCGCCGAGGTAGTGATCTCCACGCGCGCCGGGACGAAGACAGCGCGCTTCGAGGACGACGGCACGATCACCGTCGACATGGGACCGCCGCGGATCCTCGGCGCCGGCTCGACGGTGCTCGGGCGCCGTCGGCTCGACGGGCTCGGGATCTCGATGGGCAACCCGCACCTGGCGATCGACCTCGCGCCGTTCGGGCTCCACCTGGACGAGCTCGACCTCACGGAGGAGCCCCAGTACGACCACGGCCTCTTCCCCGAGGGCGTCAACCAGGAGCTGTACGTCGACGCGGAGCCGGTCGCCGGCGCCGACGCGCACGTGCGCATGCGCGTCCACGAGCGCGGCGTGGGGGAGACGCCCTCGTGCGGCACCGGGATCTGCGCGGTCGCCGTGGCCGCGCTGGCGCGCGACGGTCGCGACTCCGGGCGGGTCGTCGTCGACGTCCCCGGGGGGCGGCTGGAGACCGACGTACGGCCCGACCGGGTGCTGCTCCGCGGGCCGGCCGTCATCGTGGCGCAAGGAGAGGTGGAGCTGTGAACCGACCGATCGCCGGGCTGATGATGCGCCAGAAGATCACCATGATGGTCAACCGGTACCGCATCACGCCGTTGTTCCCGGACGGCAGCGAGGGACCGCTGATCGCCTTCGCGCAGCAGAAGCGCCTGAAGCTGCGCGAGGAGGTCGCCTTCTTCACCGACGAGTCGAAGACGCGCATCGCGTTCTCCTTCAAGTCGCGCAACATCATCGACATGGCCGCCACCACCGACGTGCTGGACGCGGAGGGCCGCCCGATCGGCGTCTTCCGCAAGGACGCGGCGCGGTCGCTGCTGAACTCCACCTGGTACCTCGAGGGCCCCGGCGTCCAGGCCACCGGGCGGGAGCGCAGCCAGAAGGTCGCGGTGGTGCGCCGCTTCGGCGGGATGCTGCCGATCGTCGGCGACCTCCTCGACCTGGTGCCGTGGCAGTTCCACTTCGACTTCGTCAACCCCGCCGGCGAGACGGTCTTCGTCAGCGAGCGCCAGCGCAAGGTGCGCGACGAGTACCGGCTGCTGCTGCCGGTGTTCGGCCAGGGCCGTCAGCTGGACTGGCGGCTCGGCGCGGCGATGGGCGTCGCGCTCGACGCCTTCCAGGGCCGCTGAGCACATCGGCCGTCGGCGCGGACCGGCGGCGTGAATAGTCGGATGCGCCCGCGCCGGGACCGTGGGAGAATGGGCCGCAATATGACAACCGACATCCCCCACGCCGACACCGGCGGCCTCGACCTCGAGGACCGTCAGTCACTGCGCCGCGTCGCCGGCCTGTCGACCGAGCTCGAGGACATCACCGAGGTCGAGTATCGACAGCTGCGCCTCGAGAAGGTCGTCCTCGTGGGCGTGCAGCTCGGCGAGCTGCGCGACGCCGAGAACTCGCTGCTCGAGCTCGCCGCCCTGGCCGAGACGGCCGGTTCCCAGGTGATGGACGGCGTCCTGCAACGCCGCACCAAGCCCGACCCGGCCACGTTCATCGGCTCCGGCAAGGCCAAGGAGCTGGCCGCGATCGTGGCGGCCACCGGTGCCGACACCGTCATCGCCGACAGCGAGCTCGCGCCGTCCCAGCGCCGCGCGCTCGAGGACGTCGTGAAGGTCAAGGTCATCGACCGCACCGCGCTGATCCTGGACATCTTCGCCCAGCACGCCAAGAGCCGCGAGGGCAAGGCGCAGGTCGAGCTCGCGCAGCTGCAGTACCTGCTGCCGCGGCTGCGTGGCTGGGGCGAGTCGATGTCCCGGCAGGCCGGTGGCCGGGTGGCCGGCGGCGAGGGCATCGGCTCGCGCGGACCCGGTGAGACGAAGATCGAGCTGGACCGGCGGCGGATCAACTCGCGGATCGCCAGGCTGCGCCGCGACATCGCGGCCATGAAGACCGGCCGCGACACCAAGCGCTCGTCGCGGCGACGCTCCGAGGTCGCCAGCGTGGTCATCGCGGGCTACACCAACGCCGGCAAGTCCACGCTCATCAACCGGCTGACCGGGGCGGGCGTGCTCGTCGAGAACGCGCTGTTCGCGACGCTCGACCCGACCGTCCGCCGCGCGGAGACCGCCGACGGCCGCCCGTACACCATCAGCGACACGGTCGGGTTCGTGCGGTCGTTGCCGCACCAGCTCGTCGAGGCGTTCCGCTCCACGCTGGAGGAGGTCGAGGACGCCGATCTCGTGCTGCACGTCGTCGACGGATCGCACCCCGATCCGGAGGGCCAGATCAGCGCCGTCCGCGAGGTGTTCGCCGACATCGGCGCGACGGAGGTTCCCGAGCTCATCGTGATCAACAAGAGCGACGCGGCCGAGCCGGAGACGATCGAGCGCCTGCAGCGCGCGCTGCCCCGCTCCGTGGTCGTCTCGGCGCGCACCGGCGCGGGGTTCGACGCGCTGCGGGCGGCGATCGACACCGCGCTGCCGCGCCCCGCCGTCACCATCGACGTCGTGATCCCGTACGACCGCGGCGACCTGGTCGCCGTCCTGCACGAGCGGGCGGACGTCGAGTCGATCGAGTACACGCCGGAGGGCACCGCCGTGGTCGGCAAGGCCTACCCGTCCGTCGCGTCGCAGGTCGGACCGTACGCGCGGGTCGCCCCGTAGTCTGAGGCGGTGAGCTCCACCGCCCCCCTCGACGTCCCGCCGTACGGCGATCTCGACGGTCGGTGGCCGACCCCGCACGCGGCCTTCCGGCCGCGCCGGTGGCAGCTCGTCACCGCGGCGGTGATCTTCGCCGGGCTGCTGCTGGACGTCGCCATGGACGGGTCGCTGCGCGCCCTCGACCACCACGTCTCCGCCGCACTCCTCGACGTCGGCGTGCGCGAGCACCCGGCGTGGAGCGGCGTCGGCTTCGTGCTGAGCCAGGCGGGCGGACGCGGAACCAACCTGGCCTGGATCTGCGTGCTCTGCGCGGTGATCCTGCTGCAGCGCCGCACTCTGGCGCCGCTGGCCAAGGCGCTGAGCGCGAGCGCCATCATGGTGGTCGCGGTGTACCCGTTCAAGGAGTTCCTGTCCCGCAGCTACCCGGCCGATCCGCGCGGGGACTACCTGCACGCTCCCGGAGCGCTGGGCGGCGCCTTCCCGTCCGGGCACCAGGCGAACGCGACCTTGCTGGCGAGCATCGGCGCCTGGATCGCGATGGAGTACGTGCGCAGCGCGTGGGTACGCCGCGTGGTCGGCGCCTACGCGATCGCCGCCCCGGTGGTGTCGGCGATCGCCGTGCTGCTCATGGGCTACCACTGGCTCACGGACGTCGTGGCCGGCACCTGCGCCGGCATCCTGCTGCTGGCCCTGGTGCGCTGGCTGTGGTCGACCCCGTGGGGGCTGCGGGCCGAGCGGGCGCTCGGCTTCCGGACCGGCTAGACCCTGCGCAGCACGGACACGACGCGGCCGAGGACGGTCGCCTCGTCTCCGTTGATCGGCTCGTAGGCGGGGTTGTGCGGCAGCAGCCAGATGTGCCCGTCCCGCTTGCGGTACGTCTTGACGGTCGCCTCGCCGTCGATCATCGCCGCGACGATGTCGCCCTGCTCGGCCACCGGCTGCTGGCGGACCACCACCCAGTCACCGTCGCAGATCGCGGCCTCGACCATCGAGTCGCCGACCACCCTCAACAGGAACAGCGTGCCCTCGCCGACGAGCTCGCGGGGGAGCGGGAACACCTCCTCGATCGCCTCCTCGGCCAGGATCGGACCACCGGCGGCGATGCGGCCGACGACCGGCACGAACGTCGGGGTGGGCGCGTTCTCCGGCCGCTCGCTGTGGTCGCTGCGCACGTCGACGGCGCGCGGACGGTTGGGGTCGCGGCGGAGGAAGCCCTTGGCCTGCAACTGGCGCAGCTGGTGCGCCACCGACGACGGGGAGGCCAGCCCGACGGCCTCGCCGATCTCGCGCACGCTCGGCGGGTAGCCCTGCCGCTCGATCGCCGACCGGATGACCTCCATGATCTTGCGCTGCCGCACGGTCAGGCCGGACTCGTCCGCTCGCTCTGGGAACTCCCGTACGTCGGTACCCTTGCCTGCTGCCATGCTCGTCCTCCATCGTCCGCGCCCGGTGCGCCGGTGGCGCTGTCGTCCGTTGCCGTCATTGTGCCGGGCGCCAGGTCACATTTCAAACATCTGTTCGAGCGACACGCCGAAAACTGTTGACAGTGGGGCGCGCCGCGGCGCGTAATGGAACGGACGTTCGATCGAACACTCGTTCGGCCCGCAGCGCGGACTTCCCCGGGCGTCCCGATCAGCACAGCGCACGCCGAGCGTGGAAAAGCTGTCTGAGGCAAGGAGTAGATCTTCAGCCATGGCACACACCCCCCGCAGCACCCTGCACCGTCGGCCGGCCGCGTCGCCGCTGGCCGTCTCGTCCTTCCCTCGCGTCGGCGGCACGCGTCGCTCCGCTCCGCCGGCCGGCCCGCACCGCGCCGCGGC
>NZ_WBKP01000021.1 GCF_009602465.1 Cumulibacter manganitolerans
ATCTGCCGGCCGCGGCGGCGTTCGGCGCGAGCGTCGGCGCCGAACGGATCCGCACCCTGCTCGAGCTGCGCAGGCCGGCCGGCGAGGTCGACGTCCCCGAGCCCGCGCCCGGGGTCGTCGTGCGCACCTTCGTCCCCGGCCAGGACGATGCGGCGTGGCTGCGCGTCAACGCCGAGGCGTTCGCGACCCACCCCGAGCAGGGCGCCTGGACGCAGCAGGACCTCGCCGAGCGGATGGCCGAGCCGTGGTTCGACCCGGCCGGGTTCTTCCTGGCCGAGCGCGACGGCGAGCTGCTCGCCTTCCACTGGACCAAGATCGCCGAGCCGCACACCGGGGAGGTGTACGTCGTGGGTGTCAGCCCACGCGCCCAGGGCCTGGGCCTCGGCCGGTTGATGACCGCGGTGGGGCTGGAGCACCTCAACCGGTCCGGCGTCCGCGAGATCACCCTGTTCGTCGACGGCGAGAACCGCACGGCGGTGTCCCTCTACCGCTCCCTCGGCTTCGACGACCACCACGCCGACGCCCAGTGGCGCACCCGCTGACCACCTGATACTCGCCGGAGCGCCACGCGGCGACCGTGGCTCGTTCACCTCCTGGACACCTTCTCGACACGGTGTGCTTTGGCTCACGGTGAGCCGAATTCATGTTCCGTTAACCCAGCGCGGTCTGCGGCGTCACCTTGCCTGCCTAACTTCGCTTCTGGGCATGCGAACCACTTGTTCGCCACCGGTCGATAGCTCGAACGGCCCTCCACCACGGATCACAAACAACCCCCAGAAGGGAACTAGTAGGTGAAGCGCTCACGTACCTACGCGCTCGCCGGCATCGCCGCCGCGAGCTCGCTCCTCATTTCCGCCTGCTCGGACAACAACGCAGCCGGCGGCGGCGGCGATTCTGCCGCGAGCGGCTCGGACTCCGCCACCAAGATCGACTGCGGCACCGGCGACCTGAACGCGAGCGGCTCGTCCGCCCAGGCCAAGGCGATCGACACCTGGCAGTCGACGTTCGCCTCGAGCTGCGCGGACATCGCGGTCAACTACGACCCCAGCGGCTCGGGCGCCGGCATCAAGGACTTCATCGCCGGCAAGACGGACATGGCCGGCTCGGACTCGTCCCTGAAGGACGACGAGCAGGCCCAGGCCGACGCGCGCTGCGCGAGCGGCAAGGCCATCAACATCCCGATGGTCATCTCGCCGGTCGCGGTGGCGTACAACGTCTCGGGCGTCGACAAGCTGACCCTCAACGCCGAGGTGCTGGCGAAGATCTTCTCGGGCCAGATCACCAAGTGGGACGACGAGGCCATCAAGGCGCTCAACAAGGACGCGAAGCTGCCCTCGACGAGCATCACCACGGTGCACCGCTCGAAGGACTCCGGCACCACCGAGAACTTCACCAAGTTCCTCAAGGCCGCCAGCAACGGTGCGTGGACGTTCGAGCCGGCGAAGTCCTGGGCCGCCCCCGGCGGCCAGGGTGCCCCCGACTCGGCGGGCATCGTCTCGGCGGTCAAGTCGACCGACGGCGCGATCTCGTACGTCGACGGCCCGGATGCCGCGGCGAACTCGCTGAAGACCGCCGCGCTGGATTCCGGCAAGGGCGGCGTGGAGATCTCGGACAAGTCGGTCGGCAAGGCCGTCGCGGCCGCCGAGCGCACCGGTGAGGGCAACAACATCAAGCTGAAGATCAACTACGGTCTGCAGGAGGAAGGCGCCTACCCCGCCGTCCTCGTGACCTACGAGATCACCTGCGAGAAGGGCCTGGACGCGGCGAAGGCGAAGACCGTCAAGTCGTTCCTGACCTACACCTCCACCGACGGGCAGAAGGCGCTGCACCAGCTCGGCTACTCGCCGCTGCCGGAGCAGCTCCAGACCGACGTCAAGAAGGCCGTCGAGGCGATCGGCTAGTACCGCGACGTTGCCGGCAGCAACGCCCAGAGCGCCGCGCGTGGCCCCCCGGCCGCGTGCGGCGCGCTGCCGTTGCATGACCGGTACCGGTAGCCGCGGCCGCCACTCGCCTGGCAGCATCGGTACCGCGCCGCGCGGCGGGAGCGCCCACCGCGCGCAAGCATCACTCCCACCAGAAGGATCGAGATGACGTCCACCAGCGAGACCTCGGTCGTCGCGCCCGACGGCGCCGGCGCGCCCACGCCGCCGGCGTCCGACCCGTCCCGCGGCGGCTCGCGGGTACGCCTGGGCGACCGCGTGTTCAAGAGCCTGTCGGCGGGCTCGGGCACCGTCGTGCTGATCATGATGGCGGCGATCGCCTTCTTCCTGATCTACCGGGCCATCGACGCCCTCAGCGCCAACCAGGCGAACTTCCTCACCTTCTCCGCGTGGCAGCCGGACGCGCAGGCGCCGATGTTCGGCATCGCCGCGCTCGCCTTCCACACGCTGATCACCTCGATCATCGCGATGATCCTCGCCGTGCCGATCGCGGTCGGGATCGCGCTGTTCATCTCGTACTACGCGCCCCGGCGGGTAGCCACGACGCTCGCCTACCTGGTCGACATCCTGGCCGCGGTGCCGTCGATCGTCTACGGCCTGTGGGGCGTGTTCTTCCTCGCGCCCAATATGACCGGCCTGACGATCTGGCTCGACAAGTACTTCGGCTGGACCTACGTGCTGGCCTACCGCCCGGAGAACATGCCCAACAACCGCTCGGACCTCACCGCCGGCGTCGTCCTGGCGATCATGATCCTGCCGATCGTCGCGGCCCTCGCGCGCGAGGTGTTCCGGCAGGTCCCCCGCACGAACGTCGAGGCGGCGTACGCGCTGGGCGCCACCCGCTGGGAGATGATCCGCATGTCGGTGCTCCCGTTCGGGCGGCCGGGCATCGTCTCGGCGTCCATCCTCGGCCTGGGCCGCGCGCTCGGCGAGACGATGGCCGTCGCCTACATCCTGTCGGCCGTCTACCAGGTCGACTGGCACATCACCGAGTCCGGCGGCATCACCTTCGCCTCCAACATCGCCCTGAAGTACGGCGAGGCCGGCGCCACCGGCACCGGCGCCCTCATCGCCTCGGGCATGGTGCTGTTCATGATCACGCTGGTCGTCAACTCGATCGCCCAGGCGATCCTGCGGCGAGGAATGGTGAAGGACTGATGAACACCATGAGCACCCCCTCCGCCGCGCCGCGGCGCACAAAGCGCGAGGGTGACTCGCTCGCCGGACGCAAGCTGCCGACGCCGATCGTGTGGGCGGTCCCGGTCGTCGCCGCCGGGCTCACCCTGCTGCTGTTCGCGATCACGCCGCTGCAGGGAGCCGCCGGCTTCGTCGTCGTCGCGCTGCTGATGTACCTGGTGCTGCAGACGGCGCTCAGCTTCGCGATGGAAGGGCCCCGGCAGGCGCGCGACCGGATGGCGACCACGCTGATCTACGTGTGCTTCGCCCTCGCGCTGCTGCCGCTGGTGCTGATCATCTGGTACACGCTCAGCCGCGGGCTGCGCGCGCTGGATCTGAACTTCCTCACCCACTCGATGTTCGGCGTGGCCTCGGCGATGCCCGGCGGCGGCGCGACCCACGCGCTGATGGGCACGATCATCGTCTCGCTGATCGCCGCGGTGATCGCCGTCCCGCTGGGCATCTTCACCGCGATCTACCTCGTCGAGTACGGCGGCCAGACCTGGTTCGGCCGCACCGTGTCGTTCTTCGTCGACGTCATGACCGGCGTCCCGTCGATCGTCTCCGGGTTGTTCATCTACGCGTTCTGGCTGCTGACCCTCGGCTTCCAGAAGACCGCCCTCGCCGGCGCGCTCTCGCTCGTGCTGCTGATGCTGCCGATCGTCGTCCGCTCGACCGAGGAGATGCTCAAGCTGGTCCACAACGACCTGCGGGAAGCCTCGTACGCGCTCGGTGTCCCGAAGTGGCGCACCATCACCAAGATCGTGCTGCCCACCGCGATGTCGGGCATCATCACCGGCGTGATGCTCGGCGTCGCCCGGATCATGGGCGAGACCGCGCCGCTGCTGCTGCTGGTCGGCACCAACATCCGGATCAACTCCGACCCGTTCACCGGTCAGATGGAGACCCTGCCGACGTTCGTCAACAAGTACTTCAACCTGGCGGCCGGCGACCCGACGTCCCCCAACGCGGACCGCGCGTGGGCTGCGGCGCTGACCCTGATCATCCTCATCATGCTGCTCAACCTGGGGGCGCGGATCCTGGCCCGCTACACCGGCGTGAAGCAGAAGTAGTCATCGACACCTTCGATAGAAGCGGACACACATGAGCAAGAGCATCGACGTCAAGGACCTCAACATCTATTACGGCGACTTCCTCGCCGTGAAGGATGTGTCGATGCATGTCGCGCCGCGCAGCATCACCGCGATGATCGGCCCCTCGGGATGCGGCAAGTCGACGGTGCTGCGCAGCATGAACCGGATGCACGAGGTCATCCCGGGCGCCTACTGCACGGGCGAGGTGCTGCTGGACAACGAGGACATCTACGGCCCCGGCGTCGACCCGGTCAACGTGCGCCGGCAGATCGGCATGGTCTTCCAGCGACCCAACCCCTTCCCCACGATGTCGATCTACGACAACGTCGTCGCGGGCCTGAAGCTGCAGGGCCGCACCAAGAAGAGCGTGACCGACGAGATCGTCGAGAAGTCGCTGCGGGGGGCGAACCTCTGGGACGAGGTCAAGGACCGGCTCGGCAAGCCCGGCGCGGGCCTGTCGGGCGGTCAGCAGCAGCGGCTGTGCATCGCGCGCGCGATCGCGGTGGAGCCCGACGTCCTGCTGATGGACGAGCCCTGCTCGGCGCTCGACCCGATCTCCACGCTGGCCATCGAGGACCTCATGAAGGAGCTCAAGGAGCAGTACACGATCGTCATCGTCACGCACAACATGCAGCAGGCCGCGCGGGTCTCGGACATGACCGGCTTCTTCAACCTGAAGGCGACGGGTGAGCCGGGCGAGCTGGTGGAGTTCGACGAGACCTCGAAGATCTTCTCCAACCCGTCGAACAAGCGCACCGAGGACTACATCACCGGCCGGTTCGGCTAGCCCTCCTTGCACCCCGGCGGCCCCGGGTGTGACGCCGTCGCCCACGCGCCGGCGCGTACCGTTGTCGTGTGTACCGCTTCCTCGCCACCCCTCGCTGGATCGCCGGGCTGCTGGTCACCCTGCTGCTCGCGGCGACCATGGTGCGGCTGGGGTTCTGGCAGCTCGACCGGCTGCATCAGAAGCAGGCGATCAACGCGGCCGTCGCGACCGCGCAGCACGCCACGCCGGTGCCGGCCGGATCGCTGCTCCCGCCGAGCCCCGACAAGGCGCCGGCCACGTCGGCCGAGTGGACCCGGGTGTCCGTCACCGGCAGCTACCTGAGCGACCGAGTCGTGCTGATCCGCCAGCGCACGTTCGAAGGCGGCGTCGGCTTCGAGGTCATCGTGCCGCTGAAGGGCGACGACGGCGTCACGTACCTGATCGACCGCGGCTACATCCTCGCCGGCAAGACGGCGACCGACGTCCCGCCGCTGCCGCGGACGCCGGAGGGCACGGTCACGATCACCGGCTACGTGAAGTCGACCTACCGCGCGACCAGCGCCGCGACGCGGGTCGAGCAGGTCGGCGGCTACCGCAGCGTGCGCGCCCTGAGCACCCAGGTCCTCTCGCGCGAGCTCGGCGTCCCGCTGGCCGGCGGCTACGTGCAGGCCGCCGCCGAGAAGCCGGCGTCCGGAGCCGCGATCGAGGCGATCTCGCGGATCCCGGTCCCCGAGCCCGACGAGGGGCCGCACCTGTCGTACGCCGTCCAGTGGTGGCTGTTCTCGCTGCTCACGCTCTTCGGCTTCGGCTACCTCGCCCGCCGCGAGGCGATCGACCGGCTGCTCGGCGAGGACGAGTACGACGACTACGAGGCCGACGACCGGCCGCAGGCCGATTCCCGCACGGCCGACGAGGCCACTGCGGCGCAGCGAATAGGGTGAGCACGACAGGCACCATCGATTCGTGGAGGTAGGAATGACCAACCCGCTCGAGCGTCCCCAGCATCCCGATCCGTACGAGCTGCTGCCCAAGGTCGGCTCGTTCACCGTGACCAGCACCGACGTGCGCGACGGTGAGCAGATGAGCCTCGACCAGGTGCACCCGATGGCCAACCCCGAGGGCAAGAACATCTCGCCGGCGCTGTCGTGGGAGGGCGCCCCCGAGGGCACCAAGGGCTACGTGGTGACCTGCTTCGACCCGGACGCGCCGACGCCCAGCGGGTTCTGGCACTGGCTGGTCCTGGACCTGCCGGCCGACGTGACGTCGCTGGAGACCGGCGCGGGCTCCGAGGGCGGCTCGCTGCCCGGCGGCGCCTGGCACGCGCGCAACGACTACGGCACCTACGACTTCGGCGGCGCCGCTCCCCCGGAGGGCGACGGCCCGCACCGCTACTACTTCGTCGTCCACGCCATCGACGTGGAGTCGCTGGAGCTCCCCAAGGAGGCCTCGGCGGCGTTCGTGTCGTTCAACCTGGCGTATCACACGCTGGCCCGGGCGATCCTCACCCCGACCTACGGCCACTAGGTCTCTGCCGCGTCGCCGGCGCTCCGGAAGTCGTCGCCCTGCAGGCCCGCTGTCCACCCGGGGTGGCTAGCGGGCCTCTGGCGCGACGTTTCGCGGAGCGAGGTCTAGAGGTCGTCGAAGGAGCCGCCGCGGCCGGCGCCGCCGGCGAACCGGCGCGCGCCGGACAGGCCGTCCGCGCGCAGCGACTCGACGCCGAGGCCGAACTCGGCGCGCATCGCCGCCTCCTCGTCCAGGCCCCACTGGCCGAGCACCGACTGCCGGTCGTTGCGCAGGCACTCCTGCGGCATGCGGGCGATGTCCCGGGCGAGCGCGATGGCCTGCTCGGTCGCCGTCCCGTCGTCGACCAGCCGGTTCGCCAGCCCGATCTCGTAGGCCTCGGGGCCGCCGACCGGGCGGCCGGTGAGGATCAGGTCGAGCGCGCGGCTCTGCCCGATGAGCCGCGGCAGCCGGACGGTGCCGCCGTCCACCAGCGGCACGCCCCACCGGCGGCAGAAGATGCCGAAGGTGGCGCCCCGCTCGACCACCCGCAGGTCGCACCAGAGCGCGAGCTCCATGCCACCGGCCACCGCGTATCCGTGGACGGCGGCGATCACCGGCTTGCGCATCCGCAACCGGCTGATGCCCATCGGCCCGTCGCCGTCCGGCGCCATCCGGTTGCCGCGCTCGCCGCCGACCGCCTTGAGGTTGGCGCCCGCGCAGAACGACGGCCCGTCCCCGCGCAGGACGCCGACCGCGGCATCCGAGGCGTCGACCTCCCGCATCGCCTCGGCCAGCTCGGCGGCCATCGGGCCGTCGACGGCGTTGTGCCGCTCGGGCCGCGCCATCGTCACCACCGCTACCGGTCCCTCGCGCTCCAGCCGTACGTCGCTCATCCCCACGCTGCACACTCCTCGTCCGCTGCACCTCGGTGGCCGCCGCCACAGGCGATGGCAAGATCATGCCGTACCCGCCGGCGCCGTCCGGCTTACCGATGCCTTGATGGAGTGCCGCATGATCCTCGACCCGGACGAGCTCCGCCGGCGCGACGCCCACATCGACTCCCTCGCCGAAGTCCTCGACGAGCCGGTGCTCCCGACCGGCGACGGGCCGCTGAGCGGCCTCAGCTTCGCCGTGAAGGACTCGTTCGACGTCGCGGGCCGGGTGAAGCGCAACGGGTCTACGGCGTACGACGAGCGCCCGGCCGCCGCCCACGCCCGCGTCGTCGAGCAGTGCCTGGACGCCGGTGCGACCCTCGTCGCGACGGCGCGGATGACCGAGTACGCGTACTTCCGGCCCACCACCACCCGCAACCCGCGCGCCCTCGAGCACACTCCCGGCGGGTCGAGCAGCGGCTCGGCGGCCGCGGTGGCCGGCGGGCTGGTCGACTTCGCGCTCGGCAGCCAGACGAAGGGTTCCACGATCCGGCCCGCCAGCTTCTGCGGGGTGGTGGGCTTCAAGCCGACGTACGGCCGGCTCAGCACCGCCGGCATGACGCCGATGGCGCGCTCGATGGACCACCCCGGCCTGCTCGCGGCCGACCTGCCGGTGCTGTCCCGGCTCGCGGCGGCGCTGCTCGCCCTGTCCGGCGGCGGCGCGACCCCGCGGCTGGGCGTCGTCGATCTGGACGGCGAGCTGCCGGGGGTGTTCGAGCCCGCGATGCTCGAGCGGTACGCCGCGGTCGCTGCCGCGCTGCTGCGAGACGGCCACGCCTCGCGCACCGCGATCCCGGTCGACCTCCGGGCGGCGTCCGAGCTGTGGGACGACGTCTTCCATCCCGAGGTCTTCGACGCTCTGGGGTGGCTGCGCACGCACCCCGGCTACGCCGGGGTCGGCGAGCTCGTCCGCGATGCGATCGAGACCGGCCGCGATCCCGACCGCTCGGGCTACCTGCGGGCGCTGCAACGTCGCGGCGAGCTCGCCGCGCGGTGGGCCGCGGCCGGGGAGTGGGAGGTGCTCGTGCTGCCGGCGGCGGTGGGCGCCGCGCCCGCCGGGCTGGAGTCGACCGGCGACCCGCTGCCGACCGTCGTCACCAGCCTGCTCGGGCTGCCCGCCGCGACCGTCCCGGCGGGGCACGACGACCGGGGGCTGCCGCTGGGCATGCAGCTCGTCGGGCACTTCGGCGACGACGACGCGGTGCTGGCGGCCGCCCGGCTGGTGGCCTCAGTGGTCGAGTAGCCAGGCCCCCAGCAGCCCCATGGGGACCGCGACGGTGAGCGAGGCGAGCGAGCCGATGATGAACCGCTCGCTGGCCCCGGCCTGCTCCTTCAGCTCCGGGTAGCGCCCGAGGCCCTTGACGGCGACCACCACCGCGATCAGCGCCGGCATGCCGGCCAGGATCGACCCCGTGACGGCGACCCGCTCGATGATGCCGATCCACATGCCGCCGCGCAGCAACGGCTCACGCGCGGCGGCCTCCGCGCGGGCCTGGAGGACGGGCACCTCGTGCCCCTGCCGGTCGGTGGCGAACGCGGGGGCCTTGGTCTGGGGCGCCTTGGCCATCCTGAGCACCCCGACGGTGACCGCCCAGCCCAGCGCGGCGGACAGCACGAGAGAGCCGACGACGATCGCGGCCTGCAGCCAGCCGTTCATGTCGTGCCCCCGTTCACCTCGTCGAGCAAGCGTGCGAGCAGAGGATAGACGTCGCGGACGACATCCTCACCGGACGTGAGCAGCGACTTGGAGACCGCCTGCACGGTGATGCCCAGCCCGCGCGCCGCCGTGCCTCGATCACCGGCGGCGCGGACGGCGTCGATCACCCGCCATTGGGCCGGCGTACGCCGCTGCACGGTGGCGCCGACGAGCCTCAGGAGCGCCTCGGGGTCCGCCTCCGCGGCGACGGAGCCGGCACGCACCGCCAGCCGCACCGCGGCCGCCTTCTTGGCGGCGTCCACGGCCTCGCGCGCCCGTACCAGCGCCGGCCCACGGGCCTCCCGGACCGAACGGGGCAGCGGCGTCTCGATCGGACCGAGGCCGAGACCGATCGACCAGTCTCGCTCGCGAAGCGCCAGCTCGGCCGCCTCGATCACCCCGTTCGCCGAGGCGAGCAGCCCCTGGACCTCGTCACCGGCGGTGCGCTCGAAGGGCAGCACCGTCTCGACGGCCTCGAGGGCGGCCAGCAGCTGCGGCACCCGGTCGGCGCGGGTGCGTGACGAGCGCTGGTCGATGGTCATCGCGAACACACCGCAATCATAAACCGCTCACGGTTGAATTCGCAAAGATCAACCTCTGGCGGTTGTTATCGTCTGGGGGTGTCGAGCAGCCGTTCCGCGACCCGTTCCAGCGCGGCCACCCGGCTGCCCTTGACCAGGACGGCGTCCCCGTCGCCCAGCTCGCCGAGGGCGTCGACCGCCGCCTGGACGTCGGGCACGTGCCGTGCGCCGGAGCCGTAGTCGGGCGCCGCGACGGCGATCACCGAGATGCCCGCGGCGGTCGCGCGCTCGGCGATCTCGCGGTGCTCCCGCGCCGCGTCCGGGCCGAGCTCGGCCATCACGCCCAGCACGGCCAGCCGACGCCGGGCCGGGAGCGACAGCAGCGCGTCGATCCCCGCGTTCATCGAGGTCGGGTTGGCGTTGTAGGCGTCGTTGATCACCACCGCGCCGGAGGATGCCCGGTCCAGCTGCATCCGCAGCCCGGAGATCTCGGCACCACCCAGCCCGGCGGCGATGGCCTCCACCGGTACGCCGAGACCGCCGGCGGCGGCCGCGGCTGCGAGCGCGTTGAACAGCTGGTGCTCCCCGCGTACCCGCAGACGGACCTCGGCGCTCCCCCACGGCGTCCGCAAGGTGAACCGCGGGCGCAGCACCTCGTCGATCACGACGTCCTCGGCCGAGACCTCCGCGGAGGCCGACCGGCCGAACGTCAGCACCGGCGCCGACGTCCGCGAGCGCATCGCCAGCACGAGGTCCTGGTCGGCGCTGAGCACCGCCAGACCGTCCGGCGGCAGCGCCTCCACGAGCTCGCCCTTGGCCTGCGCGACCGCCTCGACCGAGCCGAACAGCTCCAGGTGCGCACCACCGACGTACGTCACGATGCCGACGGTCGGCGCGGCGATCGAGCACAGCAGCGCGATGTGGCCGACGCCGCGGGCGCCCATCTCGACGACGGCCGCCTCGGCGTCGTCGGGCGCGCCGAGGAGGGTGAGCGGAAGGCCGAGCTCGTTGTTGAAGGACCGCTCGTTCGCGGCGGTCACGTACGTCGTGCGCAGCACCTGGGCGAGCAGGTCCTTGGTGGACGTCTTGCCGACCGACCCGGTGACGCCCACGACCCGGCCGGGCAGCCGGCGGCGCGCCGCGCGACCGAGATCCATCAGGGCACGAGCGGTGTCGGCCACGCGCACCACCGTCGCCTGGGCGTCCGGCACCTCGCGGCTGGCCAGATAGGCCGGGGCGCCTGCCTCGATCGCGGTCCGCACGAAGTCGTGCCCGTCGCGCTCGGCGACGATCGGCACGAACAGCTGGCCGGGGACCACCGACCGCGAGTCGATGCTCGCGCCGCGGACCTCGACGTCGGGTCCGACAAGCTCGCCGGAGGTGGCCAGGGCAACGTCACTGCTGGTGAATCTCACCCACCGACGATACGAGATTCGGCACCGGGACCGCGCGTCCGGGAGGAGGCGCCCGGCTCGGCGATCCGCCGCCCGTAGGCTGGAGGCCATGTCCCGCACCGCCAGTCCCGACCGCATTCGTCTCGTCGTCCTGTTCGGCGGCATCTCCGCCGAGCACGAGGTGAGCTGCACGTCAGCGGCGCACGTGCTCGCCGCGGCGCGCCGGGAGGCCTACGAGCTCGTGCCGGTCGGGATCACCCGCGACGGGCGCTGGCTGCGCCAGGACGCGGCCATCGCGGCGCTCGCGGAGGGCGCGGCCCTCCCTGGCTCGCTCGAGCCCGCCGGGACCGTCGTGAACCCGATCGACCTGCTGACCGACACCGGCAGCGGGCTGCCCACCGTCGTGCTGCCGCTGCTGCACGGGCCGCACGGCGAGGACGGCACCATCCAGGGGCTGCTCGAGCTCGCGGGCGTGCCGTACGTCGGCACCGGCGTGCTCGGCTCGGCGGTGGGCATGGACAAGGGCATGGCGAAGGTGGTGGCCGCGCAGGCCGGCATCCCGCAGGGCGACTGGATCGAGTACCGCGACGGCGGCGGCGAGTCCGTCGAAGCCCTCGCCCGGCGGGCGGCGACGACGTTGCAGTTCCCGATCTTCGTCAAGCCGGCCAACATGGGCTCGTCGGTGGGGATCAGCAAGGTCGCCGGCGCGGAGGGCCTGCCCGGCGCCATCAAGGAGGCCCTGCAGTACGACGAGGTGCTCGTCCTCGAGTCGGGCGTGCACGGCCGCGAGATCGAGGTCGCGGTGCTCGGTGACCTGATCCCCGAGGCGTCGGTGCCCGGCGAGATCATCCCCGGCGCGGAGTTCTACGACTACGAGGACAAGTACGTCACCGGCGGCGCCGAGCTGCAGATTCCGGCGTCGCTGGACGCCGACGAGGTCGCCGCCGTCCAGGAGCTGGCGACCCGCGCGTTCACCGCGTTCCGCCTCTCGGGCCTGGCCCGCATCGACTTCTTCTACGACGAGGGCACCCCGGATCGGCCGGGTGCCGGGTGGCTGCTGAACGAGCCCAACACGCTGCCGGGCTTCACGCCGTACTCGATGTACCCGAAGCTGTGGGAGGCGAGCGGCGTCGGCTACGCCGAGCTCATCGATCGCCTGGTCGACATCGCCGTCCGGCGGCACGTCCGCCGCGCCGCCATCTCCACGACCCGCTGACGGCGGCCGGCGCGGCTAGCGGCCGAGCTTGGCGTACTTCGCCTCGGTGGCGGCCTTCTGCGGCTTCCACCACCACTCGTTCTCGCGGAACCACTCGACCGTCGCCTCGAGGCCGTCACGCAGCGTGCGGTACTTCGGCGCCCATCCGAGCTCGGTGCGGATCTTCGTCGAGTCGATCGCGTAGCGCAGGTCGTGACCCGGGCGGTCGGGCACGAAGTCGTAGGCGTCCGCCGGCTGGCCCATGACCTCGAGCAGCTCGGCGAGGATGTCCTTGTTCTGGCGCTCCTCGCCGGAGCCGATCAGGTACGTCTCGCCGATCCGGCCCTTCTCGAGGATCGCCAGCACCGCCGCGTTGTGGTCGTCGACGTGCGTCCACTCCCGCACGTTGACGCCGGCGCCGTAGAGCTTCGGGCGCTCCCCGGTCAGGATGTTCGTGATCTGCCGCGGCAGGAACTTCTCGACGTGGTGGTACGGCCCGTAGTTGTTCGCGCAGTTCGACAGCGTGGCCTGCAGTCCGAACGACCGGATCCACGCCCGCACCAGATGGTCGGAGGCGGCCTTCGAGGCCGAGTACGGCGACGACGGGTCGTACGGCGTGTCCTCGCGGAACTTCTCCGGCGAGTCGAGCGGGAGGTCGCCGAACACCTCATCGGTGGAGATGTGGTGCAGCCGCTTGCCGTGCTTGCGGCAGGCCTCGAGGATCGAGAAGGTGCCGAGGATGTTGCTGTTGATGAACGGCGACGGGTCGTCGAGGGAGTTGTCGACGTGCGACTCGGCTGCGAAGTGCACCACGAGGTCGGTGTCCCCGACGAGCTTGTCCATCAGCGCCCGGTCGGCGATGTCGCCGTGCACGAACGAGATCTTGTCCTCGAAGGTCTTCATGTTGTCGCGGTTGCCGGCGTACGTCAGCGCGTCGATGACCGTGATGTCGAAGTCCGGATTCGTCCGCAGTGCCTGGATGACGAAGTTGGCTCCGATGAAGCCTGCGGCTCCGGTGACGAGCATGCGGGTCATGAAACGAGTGCCTTCCGGTGGGGTCTACTGAGCATCTAGGCTAGCGCGTCGCCCGCCGGCGCCTGCCGGCCCGCACGTCAGTCGTCGTACTCGGTGTCCTCGTCGAACCAGGTGACCGACCGGCGGGCGAACTCCTGCGGCTCCAGGGCCTCGGCCCCTTCGGGCAGCGCGCCGACGACCGGCACACCGACGACCGCCGCCAGGAACTGCCTGGCCTCGGTGTACTTCTCGCCGTCGCTCGGGGCCCCGTCGATGACCAGCCCACTCGGCTCGATGCCCTTGGCGCGCAGCGCGTCGACGGCCTCGACGGCGTCGTCCGTCGAGCGCCCGCAGGCGACGTGGAGCACGAGGTCGATGTCGGCGTCCTCGATCGCCTCGCACACCGAGTACACGAACGCCGCGTCGCCGACACCCTCCTCGAGGTAGACGACGACCAGCTCGACCTCCCGCAGCAGGCCCTGCACCGCCGCCGCGAAGCCGGCGGTGTCGATCTCCGGCTCCTGGATCGAGCCGAGATTCACCCGCGCGCCGCGGAGCCCCGCGGCCGCCGCCATGCCGGCCGCGATGACGTTCGGGCGACCACCGCCAGGGGCAACCAGGATCAGAGTCATGCCTCTATCGTGCCATCCGCGGGACGGCGACGCCGCCGCAACCGGACCGTCCCGCGGGACGTCGGACGGCTACGCTTCTGATGTCGCACGACGGGAAGGTCTCCAGTGGAGGACGAGCTCATCGCCGGCCGTTACCGGATCGGGCGGCCCATCGGCCGCGGCGGGATGGGCACCGTGTGGCTCTGCCGGGACGAGGTCCTGGACCGCGACGTGGCGATCAAGCAGATCGGGTCGTTGCCGGGCGAGGACGCGGACGGCGCCGCCCGCGCGCGCCGCGAAGCCCGTCTCGCAGCGTCCCTGAACCACCCCAACGCGGTCGCCATCTACGACGTCATCGAGCACCACGGCCAGCCGTGGCTGGTCATGGAGTACCTGCACGCCAAGAACCTCTCGCAGCTGATCAAGGAGCACGGCACGCTCGCGCCGGAGCAGATCGCGCCGCTCGCGGCGCAGGTCGCCAAGGCGCTGGCCGCGGCGCATCGCCTCGGCATCGTGCATCGCGACGTGAAGCCCAGCAACATCCTGGTCGACCGGTTCGGCGTCGCCAAGATCACCGACTTCGGCATCGCCAAGGGCAGCACCGATCCCCAGCTCACCCGCACCGGCCTGATGGCCGGCACCCCCGCGTACTTCGCCCCCGAGCTGGCCCGCGGCCGGACGCCGTCCCCCGCCTCCGACGTCTGGGCGCTGGGCGCGACGATCTTCCACGCGCTGGAGGGCCGGCCGCCGTTCGGCCTCGACGAGAACACCATCGCGACGCTGTACCGGATCGGCGCCGAAGAACCGGCCCGGCCCACGCGGGCCGGGATCCTCGCACCGGCGCTCTCCCACCTGCTCGACACCGACGCCGAGCGCCGGTGGAGCATGGCCATGGCCGCCGACAAGCTCAGCGAGCTGGCCGACCCGCGCGCCAACCTGTCAGTGTCCGACGCGAGAGTCGCCCCGCCGGTCCCATTCCAGCCACCGCCGCCGTACGCCGGGCCGGTAGCCGGGGCACCGAGCGGCGTCGCGCTGCCGGCCGCGCCGTGGCCGCCGGCGGAGCCGCCGACCAGGAAACGCGGTGCCCTGATCGCGGCGGTCGTGGCGGCCGTGGCCCTCGTGGGCGCCCTCGTCGTCGCCCTGGTCGTGGCGCGCGGCGGCTCGACGGACGCGGTCACGGCGGCCGACGGCTCGAGCCGGCCGCGCACGACCGCGCCGGCGTCGGCACCGGAGACCTCCCGGGACGACCGGCCCAGCGACCAGTTCTCCAACGCGCCCGTGCCGAGCAGTGCGCCGCCGTCCACCGCCCCGTCGTCGACGGCGACCTCCTCCCCGACGGCGACGCCGAGCGCCGACCCCAACGCGGAGAAGGCGGCGATGGAGGCGGCGGTGGCGCAGTACTACGCGCTGCTGCCGCATGACCCGAAGACGGCCTACCAGCAGTACCTGACCGGCGGCCTCAAGGGCGACTACGGCAAGTACGCCGCCTACTGGAGCTCGGTGAACAGCGTCGCGTGCGACGGGTACGCCGCCGACGTGGCCGCCGGCACCGTCTGGATGCACTGCGTCTATGACGAGGCCGACCAGTACGTCGAGGAGGACCAGATCGCGACTGTGGTGAAGATCGGCGACGCCTACTACCTCAGCGCGATGGCCGTGCCGCAGGAGACGCGGGTCGTCACGCCCAAGTGACGTGGGAGACTCCGCCCATGACCGAACCAGTCCTGCGGCCCCTCGGCCCCGACGACCTCACCGACGAGCAGCGGCCGCTGTACGACGCGATCCTCGGCGGCCGCCGCGGCATCAGCACCCTCGTGCCGCTCACGGACGCCGACGGCGCTCTGCTCGGCCCGTTCGACCCGATCCTGCGCACGCCCGCCATCGGCCAGGCGATCGGGCAGCTCGGGCTCGCGCTGCGCAACGATGCGTCGCTGCCCCGGGCCGTCAACGAGACCGCCATCCTCACCACCTCGGTGCACTGGGCGGCGGAGTTCGAGTGGTACGCACACGCCGCGATCGTGCGGGACGCCGCCATGATGGCCGAGGACGACCTGGAGGCCATCCGTGCGGGTCGCGCACCCGGACAGCCGGAGATCGCTCTGGCGTGGCGCGCGGCCCGCGCGATCCTCGCCGGTGAGCGCATCCCCGGCCCCCTGGTCGAGGAGGTCACCGGCGCGTGGGGAGAACGCGGGCTGGTCGAGCTGTGCGCGATCGTCGGGCACTACTCCCACCTCGCGCTGCTGCTGCGCGCGCTCGGCATCGAGCCGCCGCGCTAGCGCGCGGCCGGCGCCGCGCCCGAGCCGCGAATCCCCTGGGAGCGCCGCCGCCGCGAACTAGACTGGACAGCAGGACCACGACCCGGATCGACAGCGCCCCGGCGCGCTCCCTTGGAGGCAGTCATGTTCGGCAAGAAGGACGACCCCCGCGACGAGCCGTCCCGCGACGTAGCGGCGGACGCCGAACGCGACCCGGCACCGACCAGCGAGCCGGGGCCGTTCTACGACCGTCCGTCCGAGGGCGTCGACGGGGTGCGGCTCGGCGACGACGATGCCACTCGCGTGCACCCGGCTCCCGGTGGGCTCGATCGGCCGAGCACCGACCCGTACCAGGTGCGGCATGACGGAAGCGGCCCGACGCACTACGGCGCCGAGGCGGCGGGCGGGTACGACGGTGACCGTCCGGGGCGGTACGCGGACGACGCGCATCCGCACGTGGACGAGCCCACGCGAACCTTCACCCCGGTGCGGGACGACGGACCGCACGACCGCTACGACGCCCGCCCGGAGGAGCGGTTCATCACCGGGGAGGGGATCGACCGCGACGCGGACGGCGTCCCGGACCGCGTCGAGGAGCCCGGGGTGGTCAAGCGCGGCTTCCACATCTCCAAGGTGGGCGGCTGGCTGCTCGGCCTCACCCGGATCCTGCTGGGCTGGCAGTTCCTGTGGGCCTTCGTGGACAAGACGTTCGGGCTCGGCTTCAGCACGACGAGCGAGCGGGCCTGGATCAACGGCGGCAAGCCCACGAAGGGCTTCCTGGGCGGCGTCCTCGACGATCCGAAGAACCCCTTCCACCCGTTGTTCCAGTACTTCGCCGACCAGTCCTGGACCGACTGGCTGTTCATGATCGGTCTCGCGGGCATCGGCATCGTGCTCATCCTCGGCCTCGGCAAGGTGCTCACCTGGATCGCCGCCATCTCCGGGGTGGTCATGCTGGCGCTGATGTATCTGGCCTCCTGGCCCGCCGGCCACGGCGCGGGAACCGGGACGAAGAACGTCGCGACCAACCCGTTCCTCGACGACCACCTGCTGAACGCGGTGCTGCTCCTGGCGCTGGCGGCCTGCAACGCGGGCGCGTACCTGGGCCTCGCGAAGGCCTGGCGCACGCGCCGCGCCTACAAGGACTGACGTCGCGGCGCCGGTCCTTCGGCGGGCCGGTCAGCGCACCGTGAGGCCGCCGTCCACGACGAGCGACGTGCCGGTGATGTACGACGCGGCGTCCGAGGCGAGGAACACCGCCGCGTTGACCAGCTCGGCCACGTCGCCGGTCCGCCCCATGGGCGCCAGGTCGGCGATGCCCTTCAGGAAGTCGGCGTCCTGCTGGTCGGTCATCTCGGTCGGGAAGTAGCCCGGCTGGATGGCGTTCACGCGGATGCCCTTGCGGCCGGTGAGCTGGACGGCGAGGTCGCGGGTCAGGCCCAGCAGCGCCGCCTTGGTGGCCGAGTAGGCCGCCTGCGGCAGGCCGGCCGACCAGGTGCCCAGCACGCTGGAGATGTTGATGATGTTGCTGCCGGGCTGCATGCGCCGTACGGCGACCTGGCTCATCCAGTACACCCCGTTGAGGTTCACGTCGACGACGGACCGGAACTCCTCGACCGTCTCGCGGGTCATCGGCACGGCGGTGCCGATACCGGCGTTGTTGATCAGGACGTCGATGCGGCCGAGCTCGTCGTACGCGGTCTGCGCGAACCGCTCGCAGTCCTCGGGCGAGCTGGTGTCGGCCTGCACCGCGACGCACCGGCGTCCCGTCTGCTCGACGGCGGCCGCGGTCTGCTCGACGCGGTCCAGGCGGCGTCCGCAGATCGCGACCTCGGCGCCCTGCTCGGCGAACGCGACGGCCATGGCGGCGCCGAGGCCGGAGGAGGCACCGGTGATGAGGACGGTCTTGCCGTCGAAGCGGGTCTGCTCAGCGAAGGAGGTCATGCAGGGATCCTAGGGCCTGCGCCGACGCCCTATCTCCCGCCGCACCGGGCAGGGCGGGCGCTACCAACTGACCGGCAGCGACTCGAGACCGAACACGATCGAGAAGAACCGGTAGTCGACGTCGTCGGGATCGCCGGCGTGCGACAGGCCCGGGAACCGGCGGAAGAGCTCGGGCAGCGCCACCTTGAGCTCCATGCGACCCAGCTCGGCGCCGACGCAGCGGTGGATTCCGTAGCCGAAGGCGAGGTGCGAGGTGCTCCCCCGGCCGATCTGGAAGGTGTCGGCGTCGGGGGTCAGCGCGTCGTCGCGGTTGGCCGCGGCCAGAGACACCAGGACCAGCTGGCCGGCCTTGATCGGCTGGCCGCCGATCTCGACGTCCTCCTTGGCCAGCCGCGGGAAGCCGACCTGGACCACGGTCATGAAGCGCAGCAGCTCGTCGATGATCTCCTGGGCCTGCTTCTCGTCGGCCTCGCGGATCGCGGTGACGTGCGCGGGGTCGCGCATCAGGTGGTGGGCGGCCAGCGCGATCATCGACGCGGTCGTCTCGTGGCCGCCGGTGAGGATGCCGTCGGCGAGCCCGGCCAGCTCGATGTCGTCGATCTCGTCGCCGTGCTCGGCGATGATCTGGCCGATCAGCCCGTCGTTGGGCTCCTTGCGGATCTTGGCGACCAGGCCGCGCAGATACTTCAGCGACTCGCCGATCTCGCCCAGCGAGTCACCGATGTCGCCGGTGAAGTTGAACCGATCGGCGCTGTGGTCGGTGAACTCGTCGCGGTCCTCGTAGGGGACGCCGAGCAGCTCGCAGATGACCAGCGCGGGGATCGGGACCGCGTACAGCTCGACGAGGTCCGCGCCGGGGCCGGCCGCCTCGAGCGCGTCCAGCCGCTCGCGGATGATCCGCTCGATCAGCGGCTCGAGCCGGCGCAGCCGGCGCATCGTGAACTCGGGGGTGACGATCTTGCGCAGCCGCGTGTGGTCCGGCGGATCGAGCAGGCCGAGACCGCCGGGGTCCTGGTTCATCAGCTCGGTGAGCTCGCCGGCCTCGGTGAGCTTGGTGAAGTCGTTGGAGAACCGCTGGTGGTCTCCGAGCACGGCCTTGGCGTCGTCGTAGCGCGTCACGAGCCAAGCATCGACGTTCATCCCTTCGGGCAGCTCGAGCCGGGCGACGGGCGCCTCGGTGCGCAGCGCGCTGAGCTCGTACGCCGGGCTGACGCCGTCGCGCAGCAGCGGGAGGGTGAAGTTGACTTCGGCGGTCATGGACCTGCTCCAGTTGTCGACAGGGTCGGCAGCGGGCGGCCCGCTGCCTCGATTACCACCCCCGACCCTAGCGCCGCGGCGCCCTGGGCCCGCGGATCCGGCCGGTGAGAACCCCCACCGTCGCACCGGGCGTGCGCGGATCTGTCCGACGGGCGGGATACGGTCGGGCCGACGAAAGGGAACCGATGCGCCTGGAGAACGGCACCATCAGCTACTCGCCGGGCGACCTGCGCGCGTTCCTGACCTGCCAGCTCGCCACCCTGCGCGGCGTCGACGCCCTGCTCGGCAGGCGCGTCCCCGCGGTGCCGCAGCCACCCGACGTGCTCGGCGACCGGCTGGGCGAGGCCGGTCGAGCTCATCAGGACCAGGTTCGCGACGAGTTCCGCCGCCGCTACGGTGACCACTCGCCGGGGCGCGAGGGTGGGGTGCTCGACCTCGGGTCCGGCGGCCCCGTGACACCCACGGCGGCCGCGGACGCCGTGGCGCTGCTGGGCACCGGTCCGCAGGTCGTCGCGCAGGTGCCGGTCGCGGCCGGTCGGCTGTACGGCGCCGCCGACTACCTCGTGCGCGTCCACGACCGGTGGCAGCTGGTCGAGGTGCGGCTGGGTCTGCGGCTGAAAGACGTCTACCTGGCACAGATCGGCGCCCTTGCGCTCGGGCTGCTGTCCCGCGGCGTCGCTCTCGAGGCGGACGCGGTGCTGGCCACCGGTCGTGGCGAGCGGCTCCCGGTCCCGCTGCTCGAGGCGATGGACCGGGCACGCGAGGTCATCGCCGCGCTCGAGGCGGCCCTCGACGTCCGTCTCGTCGCCGACGCCCCCGCGTCGTGGGACGACGACTCCATCGCCGCCTGCGGCTGGTGCCCGACCTGCCAGCGCGAGATGACCCTCGCCCGCGACGTGCGGCTGACCGCCGGGCTGCGGATGCCCGACCGCGCCCTGCTGCGGGCGGCCGGCGTCCGCACGATCGACCAGCTGGCCGTGGCCGCCGGCCCGATCGAGGGGCTGGACGAGGCGCGCTTCGAGACGTTGCGCGCGCAGGCCCGGCTGCAGGTGCGGCAGCTGCCGCCGGGGGCCGAGCTGGATCCGAGCCGCGAGCTGCCGCCGGTGTTCGAGGTCTACGACCGTTCCGCGCTCGACGCGCTGCCCTCACCGAGCGACGGCGACCTGTTCTTCGACTTCGAGAGCGATCCGATGTGGGACGGCGGCGACGCCCGCGGGCTGCACTACCTGTTCGGCATGGTGCTGCCGGACGCGCGGGAGACGTACCTGGCGTTCTGGGCGCACGACCGCGACGCCGAGCTGGCGGCGCTGCGCGACTTCGTGCGGCTGCTGACCGAGCGGCTGGTCGCGCACCCCGACCTGCACGTCTACCACTACAGCAGCTACGAGATCGTCGTCCTGCAGGAGATCGCGAAGCGGCACGGCTTCGCCGAGCAGGTCGTCGACGACTGGGTGGCGCGGGGCGTGTTCGTCGACCTGCTGCCGGTCGTGAAGAGCAGCGTCCGGACGTCGCAGCCGGGCTACGGGCTGAAGAAGATCGAGCCACTGTACATGGGCGACGAGCTGCGCACCGGCACCGTGCTCGACGGCGCCGCGTCGGTCGCCGGCTACGAGCGGTATGCCGAGCTGCGCCGGGCGGGGCAGCTGTGCCGCGCCGGCGACGTGCTGGCGGAGATCGCCGACTACAACCGGTACGACTGCGTCTCCACCCTGCGGCTGCGTGACTGGCTGCTGCGGCTGCGCGACGCACGCTAGTGTCCTGAGTCAAAAGAAGACCTGCAGTATCTAGACTTGGGGTATGCCGAACCCGAAGCTCGAGGAACTGGTTCTCAGCCAGGAAGAAGCCGAGACGTTGCGACGGTGGGCGCGGCGTCCGAAGACCGCTCAGGCGTTGGCGTTGCGGTCGCGGATCGTGTTGCGCTGTGCACGCGGCGGCTCGAACACCGAGATCGCGGAGGAGCTCGGCGTTCAGCGCGGAACGGTGGCGAAGTGGCGCTCACGGTTTGTCTCCGATCGGCTCGACGGGCTGCTGGACGAGCCCCGGCCGGGCCGGCCCCGCACGATCACCGACGAGCAGGTCGAGGCGGTGATCGTCAAGACGCTGGAATCTGCGCCGCGGGACGCCACGCACTGGTCGACCAGGTCGATGGCGGCGGAGTCGGGGCTGACCCAGAGCGCGGTCTCGCGGATCTGGCGGGCGTTCGGCCTCCAGCCACACCGCCAGGACTCGTGGAAGCTGTCGAAGGATCCGCAGTTCGTCGACAAGGTCAAGGACGTCGTCGGGCTCTACCTCGCCCCACCGGAACGGGCCGTGGTGCTCTGCGTCGATGAGAAGTCCCAGATCCAGGCACTGGACCGGACCGCGCCGATCCTGCCGATGATGCCCGGAACGCCGCAGCGCGCCACCCACGACTACACGCGGCACGGCACCTCCAGCCTCTACGCCGCGCTGGACATCGCCACCGGCAAGGTCATCGGATCCCTGCACGCTCGGCATCGGGCGATCGAGTTCAAGAAGTTTCTGACCACCATCGACAAGGAGGTCCCCGACGACCTGACGGTGCACCTGGTGATGGACAACGTCTCGACCCACAAGACGCCAGCGATCCAACGCTGGCTACTGGCCCACCCTCGTTTCGTCGTGCACTTCACCCCAACCTCGAGCTCGTGGCTCAACCTGGTCGAGCGCTGGTTCTCCGAGCTGACGACCAAGAAGCTGCAACGCGGCGCGCACACCAGCGTCCGCGCTCTGAACACCGACATCCGAGCCTGGATCAAGACCTGGAATGAAAACCCCAAGCCCTACGTGTGGGTCAAGACCGCCGACCAGATCCTCGGCTCCATCGCGCGCTACTGCACGCGAATCAATGACTCAGGACACTAGGCGTTGTCGCGTAGCACCCGCTTCAGCAGCTTGCCCGAGGCGTTGCGCGGCAGCTCCTCCACGAACCGGATGTCCTTGGGGATCTTGAACTTCGCCAGCGACCTCTTGGTGTGCTCGATCAGCTCGTGCTTGTCGACGTCGTCCTTGCGCACGACGTACGCCGTGATCGCCTCGATCCACTTCTCGTCCGGCAGCCCGATGACCGCCACCTCGGCGACGGCGGGGTGGGTGTAGAGGCAGTCCTCGACCTCGCGGGAGGCGACCAGGATGCCGCCGGTGTTGATGACGTCCTTGATCCGGTCGACGACCGTGATGTACCCGTCCTCGTCGATGCGGGCCAGATCGCCGGAGTGGAACCAGCCACCGGCGAACGCCTCCTCCGTCGCCTCGGGCTTGTTCCAGTAGCCCTCGCACAGCTGCGGCGACCGGTAGACCACCTCGCCGGTCTCGCCCGGCGCCACGTCGTTCATCTCGGTGTCGACCACCCGCATCTCCACGTAGAGGACCGGCCGGCCGCAGGAGTCCATCCGGCCCTCGTGCTCCTCCGGCCGCAGCACGGTCGCGAGCGGCCCGATCTCGGACTGCCCGAAGCAGTTGTACAGCCCGAGGCCCGGCAGCCGGTCCATCAGCCGCCGCACGACCGGGACCGGCATGATCGACGCGCCGTAGAACGCGCGGCGCAGGCTGGACAGGTCACGCGTCTGGAAGTCCGGATGGTTCGTCAGCGGCACCCACACCGTCGGCGCGAGGAACAGCGTCGTCGCCTGGACCTCCTCGACCTTCTGCATGATCTTCGGGATGTCCGGCACCTGCAGCAGGTGCGTCGTGGCGCCCGCGGCCAGGAACGGCTCGAGGAAGTCGTGCATGCCGGCCGAGTGGTACAGCGGCATGCACTGCACGTTGACGTCGTGCTCGGTGATGTCCAGCGCGACGATGTTGCTAGCGATGTGGTAGGCGAACGCGCGGTGGGTCATCATCGCGCCCTTGGGGCGGGACGTCGTCCCCGAGGTGTAGAGCAGCTGCACGAGGTCGGAGGTCTGCGCGACCGGCGGCGGGGTGGGGACGTCGCCGGAGCCGGCCCGGGCGAGCACGCTGTCCGGCCCCTCGGTGATGGAGCGCCGGATCGGCGGGACGTCGTCCAGCGCGTCGACGTACTGCTCGAGGTGCGGGTCGACGAAGATCGCCGAGGCACCCGAGTCGTCGATCAGGTACGCGAGCTCGTCGCCGGTGAGCGCGTAGTTCATCGGCACGTGCACCATGCCCGCGCGCCCGCACGCGAAGTACAGGATGGCGAACGCGTCGGAGTTCTGGCCGTAGGCCGCGACCCGCTCGCCGGGCTGCAGCCCGAGCTCGGCGAGGTAGCCGGCGACCCGCGAGATCGCGGCGTCCAGCTCGGCGTAGGTCCACGACCTCCCGTCGTAGGTCATCGCCACCTTGCGCGGCAGCCGGCGGGCCTGCCGGGCGATGGGGCTGTCGATGGTGTTGGCCTGCGCCTCGATGACCGGCATGAAGGACTCCTCGTGTGACGGGATGGGGAGTGTGGTGGGGCCCACTCTACGATCGAGCGGCGGCCGGGCTGTCGCGTGGGCTCCCCGCGGGCGTTACCGTGCATAGGCATGAGCCCGAAGCCAGCGGAGCCCGCGACCCACCTACGGGTGTCCGTCGTCACGGACGCACGGATCCCCCGGCTCTTCGACTATCTGAGCGTGCCCGCCCACCACGTGCGCATCGACGGGTCCGGCACGCTGGTCAGCGCGGACGACCGGCCGATCACGGCGGTCGGCGACACCTTCCGGGTGCACATGGACTTCGCGCCGCGCGGCAAGTACGTCAGCGAGAACCACGTGGTGGCCTTCGTGCCCGACGTCCAGATCGCCTGGATGCCGGCCAGGCCCGGCCGGCCGCCGCTGGGCATCCGCTGGGACTGGGAGTTCGACGTGGGCCCGAAGGGCGAGACCGTCGTCACCCTCACCTGCGACTGGTCGCGCGTCACCGACCCGGAGTACCTGGCCACCTACCGGCTGCCGCGGATCAGCGCCGAGGAGATGCGGCTGAGCATCAAGCGGCTGATCGACCTGGTGAGCTCGTACTCCTGAGATGCCGCACTCCCCGTACCGAACGGGCCACCGTCGGCCGCCCGCGCTGACATAATCGGCCGGTACCCCGGGTCGCCGATCGCGTGACCGCACCTTCGTCCGTGAGCGACCGATGACTACCTCTATCGTCCTGCTGCTGGTCGGGCTCGCCCTGCTGCTGTCCGTCGTGCTGAGCAGCCCCCTCCAGGAGCTGCCGATCTCGGCCCCGATCATCCTGGTGATCGTCGGCGGGGTGATCGGCATGATGCCGTTCGCGGACGGCGTGTCGATCCTGCCCCAGGAGCACCCGGTGCTCACCGAGCAGATCACCGGCATGACGGTGCTCGTCGCGCTGATGGGTGTCGGGCTGGCCCTGGACCGCCCCCTGAACCTGCGCCGGTGGGCGGACTGGCGTTCCTGGGGCGCGAGCTGGCGGCTGCTCGGCATCGCCATGCCGCTGTGCATCGGCGCGGTCGCGCTGCTGGGCTGGGGGCTGCTCGGGCTCGCGCCGGCCGCGGCGCTGATGATCGGTGCGGCGCTCGCCCCGACCGACCCGGTGCTGGCCTCCGACGTCCAGGTCGAGGGGCCCGACGTCGAGTCCGAGCCCGAGGAGATCGACGAGCGCGACGAGGTGCGCTTCTCGCTGACCTCCGAGGCCGGGCTCAACGACGGGCTCGCCTTCCCGTTCGTGCACGCCGCGATCCTGATCAGCACCGCGGGCGGCGTGGCCGGGTGGGGCCTGAAGTGGGTGGGCTGGTACCTCGTCGGGAAGATCGTGATCGGCGTGCTGATCGGCTACCTCACCGGATGGGTCATCGGCAAGCTGGCGTTCCGCGCGCCCCATCGCGCGCTGCGGACGGCCGAGACCGGCGAGCCGCTGCTGGCCGTCGCCGTGGTGCTGGTGACCTACGGCCTGACCGAGCTGGCGGGCGGCTACGGCTTCCTCGCGGTCTTCACGGCCGCGATGACGTTGCGCGCGAGCGAGCGCAGCCACTACTACCACGAGCTCATGCACCAGGTGATCGAGCGGCTCGAGCGGCTGATGACCCTCCTGCTGCTGCTGTTCCTGGGGTACGCCGTCTCCAGCGGGCTGCTGGACGCCGTCGACTGGCGCAGCTTCGTGATCGCCGGCGCGCTGCTGTTCGTCATCCGGCCGGCTTTCGGCTGGCTGTCGGTCGCGCGCGCCGGGCAGTTCAGCCGGGGCGAGCGCGCCGCGGTGGCGTTCTTCGGCGTACGGGGAATCGGTTCCCTCTACTACCTGGCCTACGCCACCACGCACGGGAACTTCGCGCAGATCGACTGGCTGTGGGCGACGGTCGGGCTGACGGTGGTGGCCTCCGTGCTCGTGCACGGGATCGCCGCGACGCCGGTGATGAAGCGTCTCGACCGCGAGAAGGAAGCCGCGTAGGTCCCTGCGGCGACGGCTTCCCGAGCCGCCGTCCTCACCGGTAGCCTCCCGGGCGCCGCGTCGGCGTCTCGCGGTGCCCGAGGGGTGCCTGCCGCGCGCCGTCGTCGGTCGGTCCGAGCCCGCCCTGGCAGGAGGGACAGTAGAACATCGTCCGGTCGTACGGCGCGGGCCCGATCATCGCGACCCGGATCGTCGTTCCGCACCGGCGGCACGGCCGTCCGGACCGGGCGTGCACATACTTCTCCTCGCCGCGGCGCCGGCTGCCGGTGGTCGACTGGATCGCGTGCTCCTTGCCCTGCACCAGCAGCCGGTGCGCCCGGCGGACCACATCGGTCACGACCTCGCGTCCGAGCTCGCCGGCGGGCGTCCATGGAGCGACCCGCTCCAGGAACAGCGTCTCGGCGTCGTACATGGTGCCGATCCCGGCGAGCAGCCGCTGGTCGAGCAGCGCCTCGCCGATCGGCCGCGGGTCGGCCAGCAGCGCGTCGATCGCGCGGTCGGCGTCCCAGTCGGGGCCGAGCAGGTCGGGACCGAGGTGCCCGACCAGGGTGTCCTCCTGAGCGGTCGGCAGCACGTCGAGCATGCCGAGCCGGCGACCGATCGCGTGCCGTCCGGCGGCGGCGAACAGCGCCCGGATGGCCGGGTCGTGCAGCTCGCGCGGGCGCAGCCGCTCGTCGGGCACCACCCGCCAGCTGCCTTCCATCCGCAGATGGCTGTGCACCGTGAGGCCGCCGTCGATGCGGTGCAGGATGTGCTTGCCGCGGGAGATCACCTCGAGGGTCGGCCGGCCGACGACGTCCGGGATGCTCTTGGTCCCCCACCGCACCTCGGCCCGCGTGAGCGGATGCCCGGCGAGCGCGCGGTGCAGCGCGGCGGCGGCCCGGAAGACGGTGTCGCCCTCGGGCATGTCAGTGCCGCTCCGCGTCGCGCCGGACGAGGTACAGGCAGGCGAAGGCGGCGAAGATCATGACCATCGTCGTGATGATTCCCCAGCGGTACGACGTCGCGTCGATGATCGCCCCGATCATCGTGGGCCCGAGCAGGCCGCCGATCGCCGCCGACGTGTAGAGCAGGCCGAGCGTGCGGCCCATGCCCACCGGACCGAACACCGTCGCGATCGTCGCCGGCATCAGCGCGATGTAGCCGCCGTACCCGATGCCGAAGACGACCGCGAACGTCAGCAGCATGCCGAACCCGCCCCCGGCGAACAGCCAGAGGAAGTAGCTCAGAGACATCAGCAGGAAGCTGAACCGCAGCAGCCCGAGGGAGTCGAAGCGGGAGCCCAGCGAGCCGAGCCCGAGCCGGCCGACCACGCTCGACGCGCCGATGACGCCGACCAGCACCGCCGCGCTCGCGGGGCTCACCCCGCGGCCCACCGCGTAGTTCTTCATGAAGACGAACGGGATGAGGATGGCCAGCCCGATGAGGATCCCGTTGGCGTAGAGGGCCAGGAACTGCCGGTTGGCCAGCAGTTGGCGGAAGGTCCTCACCGGCTCATCGGAGGGCGCCAGGGGCGGGCGCTTCGCTAGCGCCGCGGCGATCAGCATGACCACCGCGCCGCCGACGCCCAGGACCACGAACGCCTGCCGCCAGCCGTACGCGTCGACCAGGGCCTGCGAGATCGGCGCCATCACGAGCGTCCCGACCCCGATGCCGGAGACCGCGACGCCGAGCGCCGTCGTCCGGCGGGTCCGGAACCACCCGCCGACGAAGGCGACCATCGGCACGTAGGCGCACGCCACCGCGATCCCGAGTCCCAGGCCGTAGGTGAGGTAGCCGACGACGATCGAGTCGACCCGTGACGTGGCGATCATGCCGCCGGCGATGCACACGGCGGCGGCGACCAGCAGCGGCTTCGGGCCGACCCGGTCACCGAGCCGCCCGGTCCACAGCCCCAGCGTGAAGTAGATGGCGCTGGTGACGGCGATCATGAAGGCGGTCGCCGCGCTCCCGGCGTGGAACTCCTCGGACATCGCCTCGAAGAACACGCCGAAGCTGTAGACCAGGCCGAACCCGGTGAACGTGCTCAGGAAGGCCGCGACGACGATCAGCCACGCGCGCGGCGAGTCGATCCCTGCGGAGCCGTCGGTGGGGGCGGTGGCAGGCAGCGGCATACCCTGATCAAACACTGCCCGCCCCGCACGGTCGAGGCGCCCTGCCGACGCCGCGCCTGCCCGGCTACGGACTACGGCCTACCCGCGGCGGCCGTCACCGTCGACGTCGCGACGGCCGCGGACGTCGTCCACCTTGTTGTGGGCCCGCTCGCCCACCCCGACGTGGCCGTCGCCGTTGCGGTCACCGCGGGGGTCGAGTGCCTCTCGCGGGGAGCTCGGGCCGTCGACCGTCCGACCGTCCGTGGGCACCGCAGCGCGGTCGTCGCGCGGATCCAGCCCCTGCCGACCGGCCTCGTGGCGTGCGTGGTGCTCCGGGCTGTCGGCGTGCCGCGGATCGCGGGTGCCTGCGTCGGCGTGCCGTCCGGCGTACTGCCCGTCCCGGACGTCGGCGTCCGGGTCCATCTCGTCGGCGCGGCGCAGCAGATCGTCCCGGTCGGAACGAGCCTCCTGGTACTCGGCGTTCTTCGCGTGCGCCTGCTGCGCGAGACGGTCCGACTCGATCGCCCGCTGCTTGGCCTCCGCGGCGCGCTTCTCGGCCTCGGCGCGGGCGGCGTCCGCCTCCGCCGCGGTCTTGGCGGCCGCGGCCTCACGCTCGCGCACGTGCATGTCGCGCTCCTGCGCCTTCTCGCGCAGCTCGTTCGCCCGCTCGCGCTTCGCCGAGGCGGAGTTCTTGCGCATCGCCACGATGATCAGCGCGATGATGATCAGGACGACGACCGCGATGACGATCCAAACCCATGGTTCCATCTGTGCAGCTCCTCGAGTCCGGGCGCCGGCAGCAGCCGGACACCTCGTGAACGTGCTTTGTCCGGACGTTACCCACATTCCGGTGCTCGCAAGCGGGTTTTCGGCCCTGCGGTCGCGATTGGCGCCGGCGGCCTGATATACCGGACGCTCCTTCGTGGCCACCGATACCGGCCGCTCCTTGTGGTCGTCGATACCGGCCGCTCCTTCGTGGCCACCGATACCGGCCGCTCCTTCGTGGCGACCGATACCGGACACTCCTCGTGGTCGTCGACCGAGGGAGGACGGCGACGAAGGAGCCCGTCCGAGCGAGCGGAGACGCCCGCAGCGACCCATGCCCACCGCTCCACACGGTCCACCGCTCCACAGCGTCCACCGCTCCACACCCAGCTACCGACGTCTCCGTTCCGCGCGGCGTCGGTCGCTGGCGCTCCCTCGCCACGCTCCAGTCGACGACCACAGAAGGCGACCGATACGGAACGCTCCTTCGAGCGACCGTTACCGGACGCTCCCTGTGGTCGTCGACCGAGGGAGGACGGCGACNGAAGGAGCCCGTCCGAGCGAGCGGAGACGCCCGCAGCGACCCATGCGCACCGCTCCACACGGTCCACCGCTCCACAGGGTCCACCGCTCCGCATCCAGCTACCGACGTCTCCGTTCCGCGCGGCGTCGGTCGCTGGCGCTCCCTCGCCACGCTCCAGTCGACGACCACAGGAAGGCGACCGATACGGAACGCTCCTTCGTGGCGACCGTCACGGGATGCTCCTTGTGGTCGTCGACCGAGGGAGGACGGCGACGAAGGAGCCCGTCCGAGCGAGCGGAGACGCCCGCAGCGACCCATGCCCACCGCTCCACACGGTCCACCGCTCCACAGGGCCCACCGCTCCGCATCCAGCTACCGACGTCTCCGTTCCGCGCGGCGTCGGTCGCTGGCGCTCCCTCGCCACGCTCCAGTCGACGACCACAGGAAGGCGACAACCACGCGAAGTCGACGACCACGGGAAGGCGACAATCACACGAAGGCGACCGCTCGAAACGAGGCCAGCGTCGGGACGTACTGCTCTGTTGCGGGACGGTCGGGGGCCCGATCCTGGAATCGAGGAGAGGTTCCTCGCGACCGGACGTCGTCCGGATGAGCAGGGAGATGAGCGCGATGGCAGGCGCGGCCAGACCACTGAGGTATGTGGCGTTCACGTTGATGATGCTGTTCGGGGTGGTGGGCATCGCGTTCGTCGTCGGGGAGACCTTCACCGACCCGGGTGGCTGGCCGGCGGTCGCATTGACCGCGGCGTGGGCCGTTCCGATGCTCGCGCTGATCGCCTACGCGCTGGTGCGCAAGGAGCGCGCCGCACCCGTCTTCGTCGTGGTGACCGTGCTGATCGCCATCCTCGCGATCGTCTACGAGATCGCCGGCACCAGGACGCGCAGCGGCATGGGGCCGGTCTCGGCGATCAGCGTGTTCGCGCTGGGCGTCGCGCTGGCGTTCCTCGGCCTCTACCGCTCGCTGCTGGCCGGCGTCCTCCTGGTCGTCTTGGCCGCGGTCCAGCTCGCCGCGACGATGCTCGGCGCAGCAGTGGCGGGCGGCCCCGACGGTGGCCGTCCGCTCGGTTCGATCCTCGGCGGGTCCTCCGGTGTCATCGTCGTCCCGCTGGCGCTGATCGGCCTGCTGTTCGTGGCGGCCGGCCTGGCCGCCCACGAGTCGTTGCGCGGGAGGAACCACCCGCGCGCTGTCCGCCCTCTCTAGATGGTGGGCCTTCCCGGACGATTCTCAAACACCCGTCCGGCCCTCCGAACCCTGATTCGCCGTGTTCTCAGGGGGTCTGAGCGACGCGGAACGCGGGCACGGGGGCCTGAGAGGCGGGATACGCGAGGTCCGGTGGCGAATAAACGCGTGCAGTCTCAAACACGGCTGGGCCCGTCGAGGCGTGCCGAGCTGCTGGCCGACTACGAGGCTGGGATCGCCGTCAAGGCGATCAGCGCAAAGTATGGCGTACACCGCAGCACGATCCCAGCGCTTGTCAGGCGCGAGGGCGTCCCGGTTCGGGTCGCAGGCTTGGATGCCGAAGAACGGGCACGAGCGCCGTCGCTCTACGAGAGCGGAATGACGCTCGTGCAGGTCGCCCGCTGCATGGGCATCGGTGACGAAGCAGTGCGCCGAGCGGTATTGGATGCAGGAGGGACAATCCGCCCCCGAGGCCGTCGCGCTCGTCGCTGATCAGCGGAGCGTGAGCGGGTCGATTCCGCTCGCCGTACACATCCGCCCGAAGTGCTCATCGTCGATCGCGCGCAGAAACTCCATGCATCGACGAATCTGTCCGTGGACGGCGCGGGCGTCGAGCACGTCGATACTCTCGCTCCCTTCGCCGTGGGAGAAGCGATTGCAGAAGTCGTAGACGTCTCGATACGGCTCTCCTGTCTGAGACTCCACGAGGACTTCGAGCTGCTGAAGGAAATCGGATCGGTGGGGCGCCTTGTAGCTGGCAAAGATTTCAAGGACCCGGCGAGCGGCGTTCGGGAGTAGGAAGAGACGTTCGTCGTCGTTGACATCGGCGACGCCGGCCATGACCATCGAGAAGAGGTAGGAGTATTCCGACGTGTTGTTGAGCAGCACACGCGGAAGTTTTCCGATTCGAGAACGTCGCTCACCCTCGATCGGGGCCGCGTACATCTCTAGGAACGAGACCTTCGGAAAGCGAATCTCATCCGCGTTTCCCTTCTTGATCTTGCTCATCGAGGCGCCCCAGGCGTTCTTCTGCGACTTGATGAACAGTCGCAACAGACTGAAGTCGTGGGTCAGGATGACGTACTGGCCGAAACCTTTGAGGGTGTCGATCAGCCACTGGTGGGTGGCGAAGAGCGCTTCCCGGTCGAGTGAGCTGGACGGATCGTCGATGACCACGATGCGCTGCGAAGGGTTGCGGCCCGGAATCTACTCATCCTCCAACTTCCTCAGAAAGTAGAGCAGAGACAGGGTGGTCCGCTCACCGTCGCTGAGGTCCGTGCCAGGCTTGTCTCCACGACGGCAGGAATACGACTTCCCGTCGGCCGTAACCGTCACGCTCAGGTGGTCCTTGCCATAGACGCGGGCGAGATCGTGGGTCAGGGTGTCGGCCATGTCTTTGGTTGTGAATTGCGCCTGACGCAGCTCGTCGAGACGCCGCTCTGCCAGGTCAGCTGCCTTGGTTGCAGTTTCGCTCTTCCCAGAAACCTCCTTGGCCTGCGCCTCGAGTCCTCGGAATGTCTCACTCTGCGATCCGACCAGATGGTCGAGGACGGCCTGCTTTCGCTCGGCGGTGACCTCTGCGTGGCGTCGCACCTGCGCGTTGTGTTCTGCGATCGCTCCGGCCAGCACCGTGGTCGACGGCGCGGTTTCAAGCGCCGACCAGCTTGGCGTGGATGGCGTGGCACTGGGGTCCTCGACCTTGGCGTTGAGGGCCGTCTCGATTACCAGGAGCGCGGCGACGCGGTTATCCACCTCGATCTCGGCTCGCTTGACGCCATCCTCGTAAACAGACTGCAGTTCACTAGCCAAGCTCGTCGTGGCCGGCAGCGCGGCATGCCAGTCGATGAGCGCCTGTCTCTCGTCCCTGACGGTAGCGAGAAGAGCCTTCGCTTTACCGCGGATCTGCAGCCAGCTCTCGTCGAAGTGACGAGCGAGCTGGTCGCGTCGTGCGCTGCCGATCTCTCCGGCACAGAAGAGACAGTGGTCGAGCCCTTCGTGCAGTTGAAGACCCGTCTCGACCCATGTCTGAGCTGCCGGGTTGCCCTCCAGCGCCTGAATCGCAACTCGGGTGGGCGTCTCGGCCAGTAGCTCCGCCAGACCAGTCAGAGCATTAGCCGCACGGGCGGGCGGAGCGGCAACTTCCGGCACGAGGGATGGTGCCCCCTCACCCAGGCGTTTGAGGGCTTCTGCGTGGGCGTTGCTGTCCGGAAAATCGCCCCTGTACTTGCGCAGATCGTCCTGAACCTTGGGGACCGAGAACCGGCTTTTCGTAAAGTAGTTGTAGTCGAACTCTTTGAGCTCGGAGACGATACGGTCCTGGAGGTCGCGGGCGAGCTTGGCCACCTTGTCGTTGGCGGCCTTCTGTTGTTTGGCAGTCTCCGTGGCCTCTTCTCGCAACGTGGCGATTTCCTCGGTAAGTCGGTCTTCCTCCTCCTTGGCGTCGATAGCCTCCCGTCCCAATGTCACGATGGCCGAGGCGCCGGCGCCGTCAAGAAAGGCGGACAGATTGGCTTCGACCCACTTGCGTGTGAACACTGCTATCGAGACCGTGGGACCGACTCCGCCCGCTGCGACGTTCGCGCGGTGCTTGTTCTCGTCTTCCCAAGTAACAGCAGTCGCGCAGGCGCCCTCCGCGAGGCTGAGGAGCAACTCGGACAGTGTCGACTTGCCGCTGCCGTTGTGCCCGTACACGACGGTGCGATCACCCAAGGGGAGGTCGTCGGGCCAGAAGCCCTTGTCGAGAGAACGCCAGGAGTCCTTGAGGTCGAGTCGGCGAAGCACTTTCAGACCTCAGCCCCGATACTTGGTACTTGCGATGCGGCCGCGTCCGAAAAGCTAAGGAGTCTCGGGCTGTCGCCCCGCGGTTTAGTCATCAGTTGTCACCTCGTGGGGTCAGTTTCTTCATTGAGTCGAGCCGACGATGTACGTAGGAAAAGAGCGAGAACGCGTCGTAGAAGTCGACCAGCTCTTCATCCTTGAAGATTCGGCTGGAGTGCGCACGTGGGTTTCGGAAGTGCCCGTGAATGCCTACGAGCAGGTTCTTGAAGCCGCGGTGCTCGCTGATGTCGGAGTCCGATTCGTGGGCGTTGATGGACCAAACGGGATGTTCGCGATTGGTGCCGAACACGCCGTCGTAGAGAGCTGCGCCATCACCTGCGAGACCCGTGATGTTACGGACTCTCGCCGGAATGCTCTTTGATGCCTCCGACATGGCGTGGAACAGTGAGCGGCTGACGAGTTCCTCGTCGCAGTAGCGGAGCAGCTCGGCGTGACATCCTCGGCGCTTCAACTCAGTTTGAAGGCGTCCCGCGAGGGCAGCACCCTCAGAGATACTGGATGCCCTCTGTCCGGTTACGAGCTTGCCGGCATCACTGACCGAGTAGCCGTAGAAGACGAGGAACTCGTTGAGCTGGTCGCGCAGGTCGTTGAAACGACCTGGCTGAGCCGCATACCTGCCTGGACTCATGGCCTTCGCGATGAACCCGCCGACGACGTTGCCGGCGTGCTGTCGAACCTGGATGTTGTAGAGAGTGACATACAAGCTCTCGCGCTTGTTGCCCCCGGGCTCACGCTGGCTGACCCGCACCATTTGGAGCAAGGAGTCGATCTCTGAACCCGTAAGTCCGGGGAAGTCTGTCTGCGCAAGCACGTCACAGACGCCCTTGACGAAGTCCGGGGAGAAAGGCGGAATCTTCCGGGGTGTCTGTTGAGGTGCGGCGGTCGCCATCGAGTGTCCCTGTTCTCAGGCGACGGACCAAGGTGCTGCGCCTAGCGAGTAGTTGTCATGACGTTCCTATGATCCCGCGCATCGACTCGATCGCGGCACCGACACGACGATCGCTCCGCGTGTTGAGCGTCAGCGACAAGGGTCTGGCCTCACCTCGTGCATCACACCTCCGCTGGCGCCCGGCTGTCACTTTCTGCCACCCGAGGATGGCGCCGGGCGATGGCCTGCTGAACGTGCGCTCGTATCAGCAGGACGAGACTGACCGGTCCCATGACGAGGAACTTCATCGCGTTCCAGCCGCTATGCCGACATCGGCATAGCTTCTGTTATGCCGGGGACTTGGTTATGCCGAACTGGGTTGGTCGCGCGGCTGGTGTCGCCTGTGCACCGGTGACCCCGTTGGCATAACGAGGCGCGGGCGATACGGGCCGCAGCTCATCGCTAGAGCAGCGGGTCCTCGTCTCGGCCGGTGCCCGGCGTGGCGGCGCCGGTGGTGGAGGGACCGGTCCGGAGTGCGCAGCAGTCATTCGTGTTGCTCGCCGGTGCGCCGCACGAGGCCGGCCACGGCCATGGCGGCGATCGCCACGGCGAGGCCAATGACCCAGGGGCTGGCCAGCCAGGCGCCGATGGCACCCAGCACGCCGGACGCGGCGCCGGCAGCGAGCAGTGCGGGCCCGGCACAGCAGAGCACCGCCGGCAGTGCCGCGCCGGCGCCCCAGAGCAGCGAGCCCGATCCGGGCTGGTCGGGGGTTCGACGTGGGCTCCGGGGGCTTTTCATTCGCGGTCGGTCTTGCTCTCTCGGTGCTGCACTTGGTTCGGTCTGGACAGCCCTGATCAGTGGCAGCAGGAGCCGGCGGCAGGATCGATGTCCGCGTTGGGCTGTTCGAGAGCGCTACGGCTCATGGTGGCGCCGAGCTGGTAGGCGTCGGCGACGGGGAGGACCTCGCCGCCGGGGTGCGCCTCCAGCCAGGGGCGGGCGTCCTCGGGCGAGGTGAAGTAGTGCACCTGGTTGCAGAACGAGGAGCGGATCGAGGACATCATGTCCGCGGGGTTGACCAGGGACACCACTGCAGTGGCGGGTTCGACGCTGGTGACGCCTGCCGGCTCGACGGTGATTCGGATCGACTGGCCGCTGCTGGGCGAGGTGGACTCGACGCGTGCGGCGCGGCCGAGCAGGGTCGGGAAGATCAGGGTGTCCAGGGCACACCAGGTGTAGAGCTCCTGCCCGTCGACGGGGAACCGGTGCCGGGTGGGGCGCAGGGTCAGGCCCTGGCCGATGATCCGACCGTCCTCGTCGTACTCGGTGTCGGGTACCGCGGCCAACCGGTCGCGGATCTCCTCGACGGTGCGCCCGGCGGCGCCGGCGAGCGCGGCTACCTCGACCGGCTCGCCGCCTGCCAGGAGCCGCAGCAGCGGCACCAACAGCACCAGGTCCAACCCGGACTCGGTGGGGGTGGCCAGCCGGTCGACGAGGCTGGCAGATGGGCTGGGAATGGGGTTCGTCATGGATGCTGTCCTTCTTCGGGTTGTGGAGGTTCTGGTTGCGGCGGGTCAGGCGCAGCAGGAGAGCTTGGAGACATCGGTGGTGAAGGACTGGCAGGCGATCTTGATGCCCTCGGCCATGGTCAGGTAGGGCGCCCAGGAGTGGGCGACCTGCTCGATCGTCATGCCGGCCTCCAGCAGGTAGACGCCGGTGGCGGCGAGCTCGCCGGCGTCCTTGGCGACCGCCGTGAGCCCGAGGATGCGGCCGGTGTCGGCGTCGGCGACGACCTTGATGAAGCCGCGGGTGTCGCGGTTGACCAGCGCCCGCGGCACGTAGGCCAGCGGCAGCACCCGGCAATCGCAGCGGATGCCAGCCGCGAGCACCTGCTCCTCGGTCATGCCGACCGCGCCGACGGCGGGGCTGGTGAAGGTCACCCGGGGCAGGTGGGTGTAGTCCACCGACCGGTCCGCGCCGGCGAAGGCGTTATCGACCACCAGGGCGCCGTGGTGGGCGGCGACGTAGACGAACTCGCGGTGGCCGGTGACGTCGCCGGCAGCCCAGATCCGCGGGTTGGAGGAGACCAGCTGGTCGGTGACCACGATCTCGCCCAGGTCGCCGGTCTTGACCTGCACCGCCTCCAGGTTCAGGCCGTCGGTGACCGGGTGACGGCCGGTGGCGACCAGCACCTGGTGGGCCCGGAACTCCGCCTGGCCGCCGGACATCGACGCGGTGGCGACCACCTGGCCGGTCGCCTCGTCGAGCTGGACCTTGGAGACGAGAGCCCGACGCACGACGCGGATGTCCTCGTCGGCGAAGACCTGCTGCAGTGCTTGGGAGACCTCCGGCTCCTCCCTGGATGCCAGCCGGGAGCGGGCCAGCATGGTGACCTTCGACCCCAGCCGGGCGAACAGTTGCGCCTGCTCCAAGGCCACGTAGCCGCCGCCGAGGACTAGCAGCGACTCCGGGACCTCGGTCAGCTCCATCGCCGAGGTGGAGGTCAGGTAGTCGACAGCGTCCAGGCCATCGATCCGGGGGATCCAGGGCCGGGCGCCGGTGGCGACCAGGTAGTGGTCGGCCTCGATCGGCTCGCTCGTGCCGTCGGCGGTGGTGACCAGCAGGACCGGCGAGTCGGGTGTGCCCTCGAACCTCGCCGTCCCCTGCAGGATCGGCCAGCCGTGGGCGTCGGCGATGTCGAGGTACTTCTCGGCCCGCAGCCACTCCACCAGCGCCTGCTTCCCGCCGATGAGTCCGGCCATGTCCACCGGTCCGGTGGCGGCGGCGGTGATCCCCGGGAAGCGGTCGGCGTCCGCGGCGACGTGCCGGGCCTCCGCCGCCGCAATGAGTGCCTTGGACGGGATGCAGCCGGTGTTCACGCACGTGCCACCGATCGTGCCGCGCTCGATCATCACCACCCGCTTCCCGAGAGCGGTGGCGTGGATGGCCGCGGCGAACGCCGCCCCACCCGACCCGATCACCGCCAGATCAACCCTGTCCTGGGTCATTGGTTCCTCCGGTTCGTTGGGTTCCCGGTCCGATGCGGCCATACTGGACCTTCCAGTACAGGGGAAGGTCAATCCAGCAGGGGAGGCGCGAGGTAGTGCGAATCGGAGAGCTCGCCAAGGCTGCCGGCGCCACCACGAAGACGTTGCGGTTCTACGAGGCCGAAGGCCTGTTGCCGCCCGCCGACCGGACCCCGGCCGGGTACCGGGACTACGGCCCCGAGGCCGTTGCCCGGGTGGACTTCATCCATCGCGGCCAGGCCGCGGGACTCGCCCTCGCCCAGATCCGTCAGATCCTCGACATTCGCGACCGCGGGCAAGCGCCTTGCGAACACGTCCGGGACCTCCTCGACACTCGCCTTGTCGACCTCGACCAGCAGATCGCCCAGCTTCTCGAGCTGCGCGCGACCATCACCCAGCTCCGCGACCAGGCCACCCAGGTGGAGCCCGAGACCTGCAGCGCCGACCAGGTCTGCCGATACCTGTGAGGATGTTCAGTCGGGCGGCAGTTGGTCTGAGTCTTCTGCGGTTTCGATGATTCGGCAGACGACGGCGTCGCCGCCGGCCCGGCGGATCTGGTCGGCTCTTCGGCGGGCGTTGAGCAGGGCCCGCCGCAATTGCCGGAGTTCGGCGAGAGTGCGGTCGATCTGTTCGATGTGGGTGTCGAGGAGCTGGGTGACCCGGCCACACGGTTGGGCACCGCCGCGTTGCAGGTCGAGGATGTCGTTGACCTCGGTGAGGGTCAGGCCGAGGGTCTTCGCCTGCCGGATGAACCGGAGCACGTCGATGTCGTCATCGGTGAACAGCCGGTAACCCGCCTCGGTGCGCTCGGCGGGTGGCAGCAGACCCCTGTCCTCCCAGGTGCGGATGGCCTTGCGGGTCACGCCGGCCCGTTGGGCTGCGCGGCTGACGGTGTGGAGGCTCTGGTCGATGGTCATTGGGTCCTCCGGTGACGTGGGAAATTCGATGGCTGATTCCGGACTTGACGTGGCCCCTGGGGCCAGGTTCTAGCCTCTCACCATCGGGCGGGACGCGCCAGTAGGGCAACCCGCGGGAGACGCAGGAACGGAGCCGGTCATGAACGAGCGGATGGTGCTCAAGGTGGAGGGAATGGACTGTGTCGGGTGCGAGCAGCGGCTAGCGACCGCAGTCGGCCGTGTGCATGGAGTTCGGGACGCCACTGCGGACCACACCACCGGGACTCTGCGCGTCGAGCTGGACCCGGGGGCAGACCGCGACGCGGTTACCGCGCGGGTGGCCGAGGCCGGCTACACCGTCACCGGTCAGGAGACGCGGTCGTGACCACCACGGTGAGGGATCAGACGCCAGCGTGGGCGGCCGAGCCCAGCAACCTTCCCGGGCACGCGCGAGTTCGGGCCCGGATCTCCGGGCTGCACTGCTCGCTGTGCACGGGCACGATCGAGAAGGCGCTGCGCCGCCAACCGGGCGTGGCGAAGGTCGCCGTCAGCCTGACCCACGAGCAGGCACTGGTCGACTACAACCCGGACCAGGTCAGCGGCGGCCAGATCCTCGCCACGCTGCGAGACATCGGCTACGACCTGTACGACCCGCGCAAGCTGCGGCCCTTCGAGGAAGAGGAGGCCGTGCTGGTGCGCGAGGGACTGCGGCTGCTGGCCGCGGTCGGCGCCAGCCTGACCGCGATCGCCCTGGTCGCGGCCGCCGGGCTGGCCGGGGCGCTGGTGTCCGCGTCCGTGGTGGCGCTCATGGTGCCGGTCGCGGCGGCGATCCTGCGGCCCGCGGGCCGGGTGCGCGCGACGGCGGGCACGCTCGGCGTCGTTGCCCCGGGGGCGGCGGCGCTCGCGCTGCGGGGCACCGGTGGGCTCGGCGAGGAGCTCACCGGTTGGGTCACCGGTGCGCTGGCGGTGCTGATGATGGCGGTGGTGACCCCGCACTTCGCCCGGATGGCCTACCAGTCCGCGCGGCGCGGCATCCTCAACCAGCACGTGCTGTTGGAGGTGGGCGCGCTGGCCGGAATCGCCGGCGGCATCATCGGGCTGACCGGCCTGCTGCCCGATTATCCGACGGCCGCGTTCTTCACCGTCACCGTGCTGATCACCACCTACCACACCTTCTCCGAGTGGCTCTCGCTGTTGGTCAAGACCCGTTCCAGCCAGGCGGTGAAGAAGCTGCTCGACCTGCGCCCCGATGTCGCCTGGGTGGTCCGCGACGGCACCGAGACCGAGGTCGACCTCGACCAGGTCAGGATCGGGGACCTGGTCCGGATCCGGCCCGGTGAGCGGGTCCCGGTCGACGGCCTGGTCCGTTCCGGCTACTCGACCTTGGACCTGTCCATGGTCACCGGCGAGCCCGTGCCGGTGAAACGCGTACCCGGCGATGATGTCGTGGGCGGGTCTGTCAACGGGACCGGCACCCTGCTGGTGGAGGTCACCCGGGTGGGCGAGGAGACCTTCCTGGCCCAGATCGTGCGGCACGTCGAGGACGCGCGCGCCCTCAAGCCCGGCATCCTGCACCTGGTCGACCGCGTCCTGCGGTTCTACACCCCGCTGGTGCTGACCGCCTCCGCGGTGGCCCTGCTCGCCTGGCTTGCCGGCTCAACCATCGCTACCGGCGAGTTGGACGCCCGGCGGGCGATCTTCGCCGCGCTGTCGGTGCTGGTGATGGGGTACCCGTGCGCGGTCGGTATCGCCGCCCCGCTGGCCATCGTGCGCGGCGCCGGCCAGGCCGCGGGCGACGGGATCGTGATGCGTACCGGGGAGGCGTTCCAGACCCTGCGCCAGGTCCGCACCATGGTCCTGGATAAGACCGGCACCCTGACTGTCGGCAGGCCCACCGTCCGCGGCATCCACGCCCACGGCATCGATGAGGACCAGCTGCTCACCCTGGCCGCGGCCGCGGAGCACTCCTCCGAGCACCCGCTGGCCCGGGCCGTGCTGGCTGCCGCGAACGACCGCGGACTCAGCTGGCCGGAGGTAGGCCAGTTCACCTCCCTCACCGGACTGGGGGTGGCCGCCGAGGTCGCGGGCCGGCGGGTGCTGGTCGGCCGGCCCACCCTGCTGGCCGAGCACGGCATCGACACCACGCCGCTGAACCCGGCGATCGAGGCCTGGACGCGCACCGGGCACACCGTCATCACGGTGGCCCTCGACGACGCGGCGGCCGGGGTGATCGCGCTCGGCGACACGCTGCGCCCGGAGGCCGCGGAGACCGTCGCTGCGCTGCGCCGGATCGGGATCACCCCGGTGCTGCTCACCGGCGACAACCGCCGCGCCGCCGCCCACGTCGCCGCCCAGGTCGGCATCACCGACGTGCACGCCGAGGTCCACCCCGACGACAAGGCCGCGGTCGTCCGCGAGCTGCAGGCCGGCGGACAGCGGGTGGCGATGGTCGGCGACGGGATCAACGACGCCCCCGCTCTGATGCAGGCCGACGTGGGCATCGCAATCGGCACCGGCACCGACATCGCGATGGAGTCCGCCGACATTATCCTGGTCCGCGACCACCTGCACCTGCTGCTCACCGCCCACGACATCAGCCGCACCAGCTACCGCAAGGTGAAGCAGAACGTCGCCCTGGCCTTCGCGTTCAACGGCATCGGCATCCCGGCCGCCGCCACCGGCCTGGTCTACCCGGTCTGGGCGATGATCGCCATGGCCGCGTCGGTCACCGCCATCTTCGCCAACTCCATCGGCGCCCGACCCACCCTGCTCGTCCGGGCCATCGGCAGCGTCGGCCGCACCCCCGAGCGTCCGGGTCGGGCTTCCGCTCACACCGCGCAGGCGTCGCCGTGAGGCTGCCCACGCCCACGGCGGCGGGCCTGGTCGGAGCCGCGGGCAGGTGGCCTGCAGCCTCACCGTAACGGCGGCACCGGCCCCTGCCCGCCGCGTGCCGCCGGTGATCTTGTTGGCATAACGCGGTGCTGCTGGTCGCCTGTCCTTCTCGCTGTTTACGGAAAAGGAGACGATCATGACGGTTCCTGCGAGGACGCCGAAGGGCGTCGTGTTGTCCGGACCGTTGGCCGCGTACGGGCCTGGGTTTGCGGCAGAGCTCGGGCGACGGGGCTTCATGCCGTTGTCGGTGGAGCATCAGGTGCGGCTGCTGGCTCATCTCAGCCGTTGGATGCACGCGCACGGCCTGGGGGTCGGACAGCTCATCGAGGCTCGGGTCGACGAGTTCCTGACCGAGCGTCGCGCGACCTACACGGCGCTGTACTCACGGCGGGCGCTGCGCTTGCTGCTGGGCTACCTGAGCGGGCTGGGCGTGCTTCCAGTCGAGGAGAAGCCGCCGTCGACGTCGACCGAGTTGGCGGTCGCGGGATTCGAGCGGTATCTGCTGGCCGAGCGTGGCCTGTTGCCGAAGACAACGGCAGCACAGGTGGCGCGAGTACGCCGGTTCCTGGCCGACTACTGCCCTGCGGAAGGTGTCGAGCAGCTGACCACGGCCCATGTCACTCGGGCGCTGCTGGACGAGGGCGCCGATCACGCGGTGTCGTCGGTTAAGCGGCTCGGCTACACGATCAAGTCGTTTCTGCGCTATGCGTTCCTGACCGGGCTAATCGACCGCGACCTGACCGGCGCGACCGTGGCGGTGAAGTCCCACCAGCCCTCGCTGCTGCCGGTCGGGATCAGCCGGGAGCAGACCACCATGCTGCTTGCGGCATGTGATCGCGGCACCATGGTCGGCCGCCGTGACTACGCGGTGATCCTGCTGCTGGCCCGGCTCGGACTGCGGGCCATCGAGGTTGCTCGGCTTCAGTTGAGTGACATCGACTGGCATCACGGCGAGATCGTCGTACGCGGCAAGGGTCACCGTGATGAGCGAATGCCGCTGCCGGCCGAGGTCGGCAATGCCCTGGTCGACTACCTGATGGGGTCGCGGCCCACCGACGCACCCGAGTTGCGCGCCGTGTTCCTCGCGGCACGTGCTCCACGACGGCCGCTGGATCGGGTCACGGTCTCCTCGATGATCGCCCGGACCTGCCAACGCGCCGGAATCCAGCCGACCGGGTCGCACCTGTTGCGGCACTCGCTGGGCGAGGAGATGATTCGTGCCGAGGTCCCGCTGCCCGCGATCGGGCAGGTGCTGCGCCACCACGACCCGCTGACCACAGCCAACTACGCTCGCGTCGACGTCGAACGGCTCCGAAGCCTCGCGCTCCCTTGGCCGGCGGGAGACTCGCAATGAGCCCCGGGGCGGACGTCGCCCGGAGTGAGACCTTGGTGGACACGTGGGCTGGTCGGGTCGAGGACTATCTGAAGTTGCGGCGTTCGCTCGGGTTTGCGCTGGTCTGGGACGAGCATTTGCTGCGACGGTTCACCGTCGACCTGGCTCGGTCGGGGATCACCGTGCTCACCGTGGCCGACGCGATCGCGTGGGCCGGTGCCCTCCCAGCCGGGCAGACCCATCGCCCTGTGACTCGAGCGACGGTCCGGTTGACCGCGATCCGCGGGTTCGCCACCTACCTGCACTCCTTGGACCCGGTCCACGAGATCTCGCCGCGTGACGTGTTCGGCTGGCGCAAGACGCGCCCAATGCCCTACATCTACACGGCCGAGGAGATCGCGGCGCTGCTCGATACCTGCACGGGGCTGATCCGCTATGGACGCCGACACCTCTACCCGGTGCTCTTCGGGCTGATCGCCGCAACCGGGCTGCGGCTCGGCGAAGCCCTCGGACTGGGCTGGGACGAGGTCGACCTCGACGCCGGGACCTTGACCATCACCCGGGGCAAGTCCCGCGACCCCAGGCTGGTGCCCATACACCCGACCACTACTGACGTATTGCGCGACTACGTTAACCGGATCGCCCCGGCCCACCGCAACGGCGGCCAAGTGAGCCAAAACGGCGACGGGCCGAGGCTCTTCACGCTGCCGAGCGGTGGGCCGCTGCCACCGTGCAACGTGCACCACGCGTTCCGACAGGTCACCACCTGGGCAGGCATTCGGACCGAGCAGTTCTGGCCGCGCATCCACGACCTGCGACACACGTTCGCGGTCAATACGCTACTGGGCTGGTATCGAGACGGCCGCGACGTCGCCGCACAGATGCCGGTGCTGTCGACCTACCTGGGACACACCCACCCGGCCAACACCTACTGGTATCTGACCGCGACCCCCGAACTCATGGCCTACGCCGCCGACCGTCTTTCCATCAGCGAGCACCTGCAGGGCCTAGACCAGGGCGGAGACGCGGGAAGGGTGGATGCGTCGTGACCAGCCTCGCGCCGCTGCTGCAAGCGTTCTTCACCGACCGGCTGATGACCCAACGCCGCGCCAGTCCCCACACCATCGCCGCCTACCGCGATACCTTCCGACTGCTGCTGGGATACGTCACCGCCCAGACCGGGACCGCGCCATCGGCGTTGCAGGTCAACGACCTGGACGCACCCTGCATCACCGGCTTCTTGACCTACCTCCAGCAGGTCCGCGGCAACAGCGTCCGCACTCGCAACGCCCGGCTCGCCGCGATCCACTCCCTTTTCAGCTACGCGGCGCTCCGGCACCCCGAACACGCCGCCGTGATCCAGCGCGTGCTCGCGATCCCCACGGCACGGATGGAGCGCAACCTGGTCACCTACCTCGACCACGCCGAAGCCGACGCCCTGCTCGCCGCCTGCGACCAGACCACTCGCACCGGACGTCGTGACCACACGCTGTTCACGCTGGCGATCCAAACGGGCCTTCGCGTCAGCGAGCTGACAGGCCTGAGGGTGGTCGACGTCCACCTCGGAGCCGGACCCCACGTCCACTGCATCGGCAAGGGTCGCAAGGAACGCCGCACGCCCCTGCTGCCGGCCACCGTCGCGGTGATGAATGCCTGGATCAGGGAGCGCGGCGGGCAGTCCGATGCCCCACTGTTCGCGACCTCGACCGGGCGACCGCTGAGCCGGGACGCGGTTGAACGCCGCATCGACCTGGCCACGACCCGAGCGGAAGCGATGTGCCCCTCAATGGCAGGCAAGCGTGTCACCGCCCACACCCTGCGCCACACCGCCGCGATGCGGCTACTCCACGCGGGCGTCGACACCACCGTGATCGCGCGCTGGCTCGGTCACGAACAGATCGCCACGACGAACATCTACCTGCATGCCGACATGACCATCAAGGAGAACGCCATCGCGAAGATCACCCCGCAAGACGCCGTCGCTGGCCGCTACCTGCCGCCCGACCCAGTCCTCGCCTTCCTCGCCAGCCTCTGACTATGCCGACCAAACCACCCCGGGCACCGCCTGCCACAGATTCAAGTCGGCATAACCTGAGACTCGGCATAACAGATGAACAGGAGCACAAGGATGTTTAGCCAGCCTGGGGGCGCCGTTCGCGATGAAATGGGTACAGATGCTCGCGGCGAGCAGGTAAGGCACGGCCAGGAGCATCGCGGGGACGCCCCACTTGAGGCCTCGGCGGGTGCGGATCAGGTCGAGCAGGATGTTGGTGGGCATGTAGCGCCGCAGGAAGTCTCGGGTGTGGACGCTGCCAGCCCAGAGCAGGCGGATCATTGCGCTGTCCTCTCATTGCACGGTCAAGTGACGAGACAGTGCGGAGAGAGTGGCCCGAGGGCCTGCCCGAACGGGGCGCCAGATCAAGGAGGAATCTGCCTCGCTCCCAGAATACGACTCGGCGGGGACATCCGTAAGAGGTGCGCCGGCGATCCCACGCCGCTCGCGCCGGTCTACAGGCTCGGCCCGACCCGCTCCGGTCCGGTACGGCGGCGCGGTTCCTGCGCCTGTCGCTCAGCGTCGGTGAGGCTCCGAGCTCGGTTGAGGGCGGCGCGGGCTCGGGCCGCGTCGATCTTCTGTGCCTCGCTCTCCGGCGGGGTCATCCCGAGCGGAGCGTTGCCGGTAATGCCGTAGCGGCCCCTGTAGGCGGCGACAGCGCGGGCAGCGTACCGCCACGCCGCAGCGGCGCGAGCCTGCTTCGGCGCGCTGCCGAGGAGCTTCGTCCAGTCCTGGTCCTCCGTGAGCGCGGTGTCGAGAAGCGCGACTGCGCGGGCCTCGATGAGGTCACGCCTCTCGGTGAGCGCCTGCCGAAGCTCCGGGCTCATGGTGCCGGTGGCTTCGGGGATGAGGCCGGCGATCAGCTTCGGAGTTTTCCGTGCGCGGCCGGACCCGGCGGGCCCCTCGCTAGCTTTGGCGACTCGGTAGTGGAGGACGGCGGCGATATCGTCGGCGTCAGTGAACCCACGGGAGCGGACGAGGCGCGGGAGCAGCACGTCGATGTCGTGGTGGTTGGCCTCGGCCCGGCGCAGCTCGGCGGTCAAGGCGCCGAACGCCGGGGACTCGATCGCGGCCTCTGCTTCCTCGCCGGTGAGCCCGGATGCGTGGATGAGGCTCGCCCAGCGGTCGTGTTGGGCTGCGGCGGCGATGGTCTCGTACTCTGCGGCGAGCTGGGCGATCGACCCCCAGGCGTCTTGCTCGGCGGTGATGGTTTCGTGGGCGGAGAGCTCGGCGCCGACATGCTGGAGAACCCCAAACAGCACCGACCTGGCCGTGGTCTCGATGTTGTCGCCAGGGTGCGGCCCTTCGTGGGAGTCATTGGGCTGGTCGATCGCGACGTAGGCGAGATTGGCGTCGCGGCCACGGGTGAGCGCGACATATAGGTTCTCCCGCGTCATGGCCGCGTCGACCAGGACGTGGGAGCGGTCGACGGTGATGCCCTGGGCGCGGTAGGAGGTGACGGCGTAGCCGAGGTCAAGGTGTTCGGCCACATAGTCGGCCGGGAGCACGACCGACCCGCCCCACTTGCGGGTGACGCGGCGAAGGGTGAGGGAGCCGTCATCCCGGACCTCGGTGACCGTCCATCGGTCGCCGTTCCGGACCCAGCCGCGGCCGGCGCGCAGGCGGCGGTCGTTGTGCCGAGTGATGACCGAGTCTCCGACTGCGGCCCTCGTGCCGTCGTGCAGTTCGACCTCGCGCAGCGCGTTCACGGTGCCGTCCAGGATCAAGTCGGTACGGGCGCGCTGGTTGAGCGCTTGGACGGATTCGTTCGAGTCGCTGACCAGGATCGTGGCCCGGCCGGCGAGGCGGTCGGCCCGCCATGCCGCGTAGGCTACGTCGACCATCGCCTCCGTCTCGCCGCCGATCACGCGGCTGTGCTTCATGTAGGTGTCGATGACTTCCGTGTGCCCGTGCCGCAGCCCGAGGGATGCGACCTTCTCCCAGGGGTTCGTGAAGCGGTGGATGTCGATCAGCTCGGGCGCGTCATCGCGGTCGTGGACGAGAAGCGCGAACGCCCCGGAGGCGGTCGGCGACTGGAGCTGGGCGTAGTCCCCGACGAGCAGCACCTTCGCCCCCGCGTCGGCGGCCAGGGCGGTGATGCGGTCGAGGGAGAGCGTGCCGGCCAGGGATGCTTCGTCCACGATGACGAGCTGCCCGACGCTGAACGTCTCGCCGGTGCGGTCGTGCGTGTCGAGCCACTTCGCGGTGTTCTCGGTCTGGATGCCGAGGTCATCCGCGAGGACCTGCGCCGCGACCGCGGACGGCGCGAGCCCGACCACCGAGCCGGGGCCGTGCTCGCGCTCCCACGCTCGCCGTAGCGCGGACATGGCCGTGGTCTTGCCCGCACCCGCCGGCCCCACGAGGACATCGACGATGCGCCCGGATACGGCGACCTTCGCCAGCGCCGCGGCCTGGTCGTCGCCAAGCAGTCGACCCTCCCGGTCGGGCCTGGCCACGATCCGCTCCACCGTCGCCAGCGGCACGATCGGGCCAGTCGTCGCGCGAGCGCGCTCGAGGAGGCGGTCTTCGGCCGCCAGCAGAATCTCGGAGGAGAACACCGCCGAGTGCTTCGGCCGGAACACGCTGGTCCCGTCCGACCGGCGGAACGCGGCGGGGCTCGACGTGAGCTCGGGAGGGGTCAGCCGCAGAGACGCGGCCTCGGCGGCGTCTACGACCAGGCCGACGACGGCCTCCCGATCCTCGGTGGAGGCGAACCTGTAGCCCATCGTCTGCCGGGCCGCCTCGGCCGTGAGGTTCCAGCGCCGCCAGGTCGACCGCTTCTCACCGACCGCTTCCACCACGCTTCCTCCGAGGGACGCGATCACGTCCAAGGGCACGTCGTCGACCCGGAGCAGCAGCGGCTCCTCGTTCGCCGCGACCCTCCGCGCCCACGCTGTCGCGTCCGCATTGAGGACACGACCGGCGCGAGCCCGCCAATCGGCGGTGAGGTCCGCGAGCGAGTGAATCTCCTTCTCCGGCCGGGTCGAGAGGGTGGCCTGAGCGCGGAGCTTCATGATCGTCGCTGGCGACGGGCGCCGCCCGTGTTCGGTGACGTAGCGGTCGATGAGGCGATCGGTCTCGGCGTCGATGTGCCGCGACCTCGTTGAGAACTCGGCCACCAGTTCCTCCGGCACCCCGGCGATCGACCACGCCGGATTCCGGTCCCGACCCATCTGACGGGCCTCCCACGTCACGCCGAACATCCGGGTCAGATGATCCGCGAACACTGCCTCGTGCAGCTCGGAGAGAGCGACGGTTGCGGCGTGCATCGGCCGTCCGTCGAGGGAGCGCCATTTGCCGTCGAGGACGGTCTGCACCTTGTTGGAGATGACGACGTGCGTGTGCAGGTGCGGGTCGCCGGCCCTGCTGTCGTAGTGGTCGTAGGCGGTGGCGATCAGCCCGTGAACGTCGACCTGTGCAATCGCGCCGTCGCGGCCGGTTGCGCCCGTGCGCGTGGCCGCAACCTCTCGCTCCATGAACGCAACCACCTCCGCAACCGCCGCGTGATGCGCCTGCCCGATGAGGGCCTGTGTGCCGGCGTCCGCGACCGCCCAGAGCACGGATGCGGACTTCGGGATCGAGAAGGTGTAGTCATAGCCGGCGACGGCCCTCTTCGCGCCGCGTTCGACTTCCTCGGTCTCGATGGCAGCGACCGCCTCGCCGCGAGCCGCAGGACCCAGCTCGGGGTCGAGGTCGGTGACGCGCTGCGCGATCCGCTCCGCGACGGGCTGGTACTCGGGGTAGGCCCGGCCCAACGGGGCTCCGGTGATGGGGTCGCGGCCCATGCCGACGAGGAGCTGGAGCTGAGCTTCGGAGACTTGATCGCCCTCCGCGATCTGTCCGCCGCCGAGCCCTGCGACTCCGGCGCCGAGCCACCTACCGGGCGGGGTGCCCTCGGCGTTGTAATACCGCGTCAACGGCGTCGAGAGCGACCTGTCCCCATCTGCCGCGGCGACCGTGCGCAGCAGGTACTTGTAGCCGTCGCCCGCGCTCATCACGCGCATCGAAACCGTCACCGCTCCGCCTCCGCTTGCTCGTTGGGGAGGTGAGCGATCGCCCGCACGAAGGACGGGCGGCCTCGATCTGCAAGAGGCGTGGTGGCTCAGAAACGGGGTGGAGGCGAGGGCGCCCGGCGGGGCGGGGCGGCTGGCGCGGGGCCGGTCGCGGGAGGACGGCGAGCACCTGGCAGGTGACCAGCCCGGCCGGGTCTCTTAGCGAGGATGACGGCCGAGGATCACCGATCTGCCGGAGTCCTCATGCACGAAGTCAGCGACGAAAAACACGACTGCCGTCGGCGGGTCGGGTCGCTGTTCTCCGGGTACGGCGGACTCGACCTCGCCGTCGAGGAGGTCTTCGACGCCCGCACGGTCTGGTTCTCCGAGATCAACGATCCCGTCGCCCGCGTCTTCGCCCACCACTGGCCCGACGCCCCGAACCTCGGAGACGTCACCGCCATCGACTCGAGCACTGTCGAGCCGGTCGGTGTGCTCTGCGGCGGATTCCCTTGTCAGGACGTCTCCACGGTCGGCAAGCGAGCAGGCCTCGTGCCCGGCACCCGTTCCGGGCTGTGGGCGCATATGGCGACGGCCATCGAGGCGCTGCAACCCGAATGGGTCGTCATCGAGAACGTCCGCGGCCTGCTCTCCGCATCTGCCAGTCGCGCAACCCCGGAAGGAGACGAACCTCCTGCGCGCCGGCGCAGAGAAGCTCACCGCCAAGCAGTGGACCAGGCTCGAGAACGCGATCGCGGCCCGACCCGACGAGCACCTGCCGGTCTATCTCGCGTGGTCGTGCGCCCAACAGCTCCGCTCGGCCTACCGACACCCCAACCCGGCCGAGGGCCGCAAGATCGCCGAGAAGGTCCTCGACTCGTTCCCGACCTGCCCCATCCCCGAGATCGCACGACTCGGACGAACCCTGAAGCGCTGGCGTCACGCGTTCCTGGCCTACTTCGACACCGGCCGATCCAACAACGGCGGCACCGAGGCGATCAACGGTCTCATCGAACTCCACCGACGCGTCGCCCGCGGGTTCCGCAACTACGACAACTACCGCCTACGCATGCTCCTGATCGGCGGCGGACTGACCAGCCCCCACCTCAAGTAAGCAGAGCCCCTTGTCACGGGATTTCGAGTAACTCGAACATCACCACGACGGCATGGCATCAATGCCGTCGCCTTCGAGCCCCGGCAACTTTCGCATCGGCCTCGGAGTAAGAACAACGACGTCCTCACCGTCAGGCTAGCGGAACTAGCCACGCGTCGAAGAGGGCGGCGATCCGTTCGTTGCCGAGGTCGGCGAGCGGTGCCAGGTTCAGGAAGTGCCGGGCGATGGTGATGCCGAGGATGCTCGAGACCATGACGGCGGCGCGCAGTTCGGCGTCCTCGCCGGTCATCGCCTGGGCGAGGTTCGCTGCCCGCTCCTGGAGGTAATCGCGCATCACGGTCGCCGCTTCGGATGAGGTGAGCATCGAGCGCATCAGGGCGCGCGTCTCCGGGGGGAGTTCGCTCAGCCGGAGACCCAGGACCTCCGCCAGGTGCGCCGGAACGCCTTCCGCGGTCAAGTCCGTCGCCGGACGCACGGCCAGCGAGAACAGCGCCTGCTTCGATCCGTAGTGCTGCAGCACGAGCGACGGGTCGACCCCGGCTCGCCGCGCGATGCCTCGGATGGTCGCGCTTTCGCCATGGGTGCCGAACTCGATCTGCGCTGCTTCGAGAATCCGCGCCGCAGTTGCCGTTCGCCGCTCTGCCCGGGTCTGTCGTGCCTGCATGCATTCACTCTACACACGTTGAGCCATGCGATAGATTCACTCAACAGCCGATGAGCGAAAGGCGATCGGCGCAGGAAGGACCGCAAGCCATGAATGAAACAGCACAGGAAACGACACCGAACCAGAACGTGCTCGTCATCGGAGCCTCGCGAGGCTTGGGCGAGGCGATCGTCGAGGACTACGTCGCTCGCGGTGCACGCGTGGTGGGCACCGTGCAGAACGACGAGCCGTCACCGCTGCATGATTTCGCGCGCCGGAACAGTTCGGCAGTAGAGATCGAGCGAGTCGACGTCACCGAGCCAGACCAGATTGCCGCGCTGCGCCAACGCTTGGCAAGCCGCGTCTTCGACCTGCTGTTCGTCGTAGCAGGGATCTCGCTGGCCCCGCAGGACGCAATCGGCGCGGACATCGACACGCGCGACTTCGAGCGGATGATGGACACCAATGTCCTCGGCGTCATGCGCACCGTGGAGGAGCTGCAGAAGCTCGTCGACCCGGCCGGCACGATCGCCGTCATGTCCTCCGGCCAGGGCAGCGTCTCCGGCAACACGAACGGGGGCTTCGAGGTGTACCGGGCCACGAAGGCGGCGCTCAACCAGATGTTCCGCAGCTACGCCGTCCGTCATGAGGGCAAGCAGCGCGCGCTGCTCCTCCTGGCACCCGGCTGGGTCAAGACCGGCCTCGGCGGACCAAACGCGATGCTCGAGATCAGCGACAGCATCCCGCCGCTCATCGACACCATCGACGCGCAGCGCGGCACCCCCGGGCTCCAGTACCTGGACCGCCACGGGAAGACGGTGGCCTGGTGAGCCTGATCGGCATCGAGGAGCACTGGACGCTCGGCCGCGTCGACCGCGCGCTGCGCACCGCGCCAGGTCCCGTCGACGACAGCCTGGTGTTGAACGAGCAGGGCGACACCGCAGGCCGACTCGCCGAGCTCGGCGCGGGACGCATCGCGGCCATGGGCGAGCAGGGCGTCGACATGCAGGTGCTGTCACTCGCGCCCCCGGGGACCCAGGGTGTGACGGCGTCGGACGCGATCGCGCTCAGCCGCGACGCGAACGATGCTGCGGCAGCTGCCGTCCGCGCGCATCCGGACAGGTTCCGTGCCATGGCGACCCTGCCGCTGGAGGCGCCCGCCGCAGCCGGCGCCGAACTCGAACGCGCCACGGGACTCGGGCTGACCGGCGCGATGGTCTACGGCCGCGTCGGCGAGCTCCCGCTCGACGATCCGCGATTCGACGACATCTGGGCGGTCGCAGCGCATCTGCATCAGCCGATCTTCATCCATCCGCAGATCCCCGCGGACGCCGTCCGCGACACCGCCTATCGCGGGCTTGGCGACACCGCCGACCTCGCCCTCTCCACCTTCGCGTGGGGCTGGCACCTGGAGGCCGGCACCGCCGCGCTGCGTCTCATGGCCCGCGGCGTCCTCGACCGGCATCCGGACCTCCAGCTCGTGCTCGGACACTGGGGCGAGCTGCTGCTGTTCTGGCACCAGCGCGCCGACAGCCTCGCCCGCATCGCCGGCCTGGACCGGTCCATCACCGAATACCTGCGGCAGAACGTGTGGATCACCGCCTCCGGCATACTCGACCCCGCCCTGCTCCAGCACACCCTCGCCGTCACGACAGCCGACCGCATCCTCTTTTCCACCGACTATCCGTTCCAGACGCCAAGCCGCCAGGAGATCGACCACTTCCTCGCCGCCTTCGCCGACGACAACGCACGGAACGCGTTCGCCTCCGGCAATGCGCGCACCCTGTTCCGGATTTGACGAGGCTCGCCGTTGCCCTCCCAAGCGGCTGCCCGGGTTCAACTGATGAAGGTTGGCGCTCTCCTTCTCAAGCTCGCAAACAGCAACGGTACGGCCTGCGGAGACCGCGATGAGCAGGGCGCGCGTTGAGGCGAGAGAGGCTGCATCGGTCCCCTCGACAGCGGCTCCGGTCGGGCCTGATGGCCGCCCCCTTTGGGTCAGTTCCGTCGAACATGTGCGCACGAGACCGACAACGAGGACCGTGTTTAATCAGAGCAAGATCGTGCATCTGCTCGAAGGAAGTGCCCGCATTCCTAGGCGGGTTCAACTGGTCGATGCAACACCGTCCTGTTGAAGAGAGCGTAGTTGCTCGTCGAAGACCTCTGCGGGTGTCTTCCAGCCGAGGACTTTTCGGGGCCGATTGTTGAGCGCGTGCGCGACGGCTTCGAGGTCTTCGGCAGACCAGCGCGACAGGTCAGTTCCCTTGGGGAAGTACTGCCGTAGGAGGCCGTTGGTGTTCTCGTTGCTCGGGCGCTGCCATGGCGAGTGCGGATCAGCGAAGAACACCCGTGTCCCGGACTCCAACGCGAACAGGGCGTGATTCGAGAGCTCCTTACCGCGGTCCCACGTCAGGGTCTTGCGCAGTTGCTCGGGCAGCTTGGTCATCGACGCCGTCAGCGCGGCGTTCATCGCGACGGCACCGTAGCCACCGAGCGAGGGGCCGTTCTTCACGTACGGCTTCTCGCCCCATCCCTGGAGGCGCGGCAGGTGCACCAGGAGCGTCGAGCGACTGCTGCGCTCGACGAGGGTGCCGATCGCTGAGCGGCCTGCACCGATGATCAAGTCGCCTTCCCAGTGACCTGGGACAGCGCGGTCCTCGGCTTCGGCGGGACGCTCGCTGAGGACGACGTCAGCGGTCACGTGTCCTTGCGCTTTGTTCCTGGACCGGGCCCGCGGCTCCCGTAGGGCGCGGCCCGTACGCAGACACGTGACTAGCTCACGCTTGAGTGCACCACGCCCCTGGATGAACAGCGACTGATAGATCGCCTCGTGGCTGATACGCATGGACTCATCATCAGGGAACTCGACCTTCAGGCGTTGCGCGATCTGCTCCGGGCTCCATGCCGTCGACCACCGCCGGTCCTGACGATGCGGCTTGTTCAAACCCTTCCACGGCGGCGTCTTCGGACCCGACACGATCGTGCCGTCGGGCCGACGGACGTTGCCTGCGAGCCGATCCTGCACGTAGGTGCGCAACCGCTCGTCGCGCACCAGCTTCGCCGTCTTCGGACGCTTCGCGGCCTGCTGCGCCTTCCACTGCGCCACCACGGCGCGATAGACCAGCTTGCCGCTCCTGGTCGCGGCGTTGCGGCGCAGCTCACGAGACACCGTCCCGGGATCGCGACCGATCTCCCGAGCGATCTCCCGCACGCCCTTGTCCTGGGCCTTCAGCAGCGCGATCTCCTCACGCTCGGCGAACGACAAATACCGGCCAGTAGGCTCGTCCAGGCTCAGCGGTGTCATCCCGCCAGCGTGACGGAACCATCGGATCCCGACCGGCGCCGACACGCCGACCCCCTCAGCGGCCCGGACCGTCGTGATCCCCGTCGCGATCAGCCGCCAGAACTCCCGTTGCACAGCGCGCGACGGCTCGGGCCGGCCCGGTGAGCGCATCGGCGCCCGCATCGCCCTGTCCGCGGCCCACTGCCGTCGCGCCCCAGCCGGCGCCTGCGGCATCGGTTTCCTCGGTCGTCCCATCGAACACCTCCGTGATCGAGGTGTTGCGACGACCAGTTGAATCCGCCCTATCTGCCGGAGTCCTTATGCGTGAACCGAACGACGCGAACAACGACCGGCGTGTGCGGGGCGGGTCACTGTTCTCCGCTATGGCGGACTCGACTCTCGCTATCGAGAAGCCTTTAGCGCCCGCACGATCTGGTTCTTACGCCTGGGGTGATCGCGGGCGTCTTCCCGTTTGACGGCAGCGATTCAGGGGCGTTCGTGCGGCCAGGCGATGATCGGTCAAGCCCGCCTTGCCCGAGAAAGAGCTGCGGACGCAGCTCACGGCCCAGCGTGCGACAGACGCTTCTCGGCGCCGGCAGCGACAGCACCGCGGACAAGCGCGGCCACGGCAGTCGAGTGGGCGTTCTGGTGCCAAGCGATCGTGAGGGATGCGGGCGGTGCGTCGGCGATCGGGACATAGCTAATTGCCGGTCGCGGATATCGCGTGGCGATCGAGCTCGCCAACACCGTCGTTACGGTGCCGCCCAGGGCTATCAGGGTGAGGAGTTGGGCGAGGTCGGCTGCTTGATGGGTATCGAAAACCCGCTCGGCTTCGCGATCAAGGCTCTCGACAGGGATGTTGAGCGCGGCAAGTGTGACCGAACCGCTTGAAGCAAGGGGGTGGTCGGCAGGCAGGGCAGCGACTCGCGGTTCAGTGAATATTGTCTCGGTATCAAGGCCCCGTCGATCGTATGGGTCGTAGACGAGTGCGGCATCGACCTCGCCTTTACGGATGAGGTCCGCATGCTCTCCCCAGGCGCAGAGCTTCACGGCGACAGGTTCAGAACCGGGCTCGGCCGCAGTCGCAGCCAGAACGTCGTCCAGCAGGCCGCCGTCAGCATCCGCCTTCACCGCAAGGCGGACACTCCGCGTCGGGGCCGCGGCGCGGCGAGCACGGCGAGTTGCAGCGTCCAGATCCTCCAATGCAGGCTTGATGTCCGCCAGGAGAGCGGATCCCGTATCGGTCAGTGTGACCGATCGGGTTGTTCGGCGAAGGAGCACGACGCCGAGTTCGGACTCAAGGGCGCGAACGGCGCGGGACAACGCTGGCGCGGCGATCCCCAACTCCTCCGCTGCGCGAGCGAAGCTGCGCTGCTGGGCGACGGCAGCGAAGTAGCGCAACGACCGCGGCTCGACAGGCACGGTAAGCAGTCTATGACCAGAACGTTCATACCATTCGTGCCTTAGCGGTATGAATGGCTGCCGAACCGGACCTTCAGTTTCCTCGCGAGAGCCGAAAGCCTTGAGGTGGCGCGTCACTCGCGTCACCGTCGGATCGGTATAGAGGAGCAGCACGTGCAGGGAATCGGCATCGAAAACTACGGGGAACAACCTCACCTCATCGACGTCCCGCTACCCGACCCGGGCGCGGGCGAGATCGAGGTGGAACTTTACGCGGCGTCGCGGAATCCTCTCGATGAGGCGGTCGCGGCCGGGTACCTCGCCGGGCTCGGCGAGTTCCGCTTCCCGCTCATTCTGGGCTTTGACGGCGCGGGCGTCGTCCGACGCCTGGGCAGCGGCGTCAACGAGTTCGCGGCGGGTGACCGTGTGTTCGGTCAATTCTGGGGCGTCCCGATGCAGTTCGGTACCTTCGCCGAGGCCGCCCTTGTGCAGGCCCGGCCCACCCTCGGGGCGCTGCGCCGCATCCCTGACAGCGTCGGCTTTGAGTACGCTGCGGCGGCGCCCACTGCTGCCATGACCGCCGCGGGCGCCCTCGACAGCAGCGGCGCGAAGCCAGGCGACACGATCCTGATCCTCGGTGCAACCGGCGGCGTCGGCACGTTCGCTGTTCAGGAGGCGAAGGCGCGAGGCATCCGTGTCATTGCACCGGCCCGCGGTGAAGTTACCGATGCGCTACGCGAACTCGGAGTCGACGAGCTTCTACCCCGCGATGGGGACCTCGCAGACGCAGTTGTCGGCCTCGGCGCAACCGGTTTCGCCGCCGTTCTCGATTTTGCCGGTGCGGCGGACAGCGTGGAAGTCGCCGCGGAGGGCGTGCGGGACGGCGGGACAGTCGTATCGACGGCTTATGGCGTGCCTGACTCCCTGCGCTCGCAGAACCGAATCGTGGCAATGGACTACGTGCTCGACGAGAAGCCAGCTCGGCTCGACCAGCTCGCTGATTCGTTGGCCGCCGGCACCATTCGGCCTGTCATCGCTCATGAGATCGGGCTTGAGGATGCCGCCCGCGGAGTCGCACCGGTTAACGGCGGACTTCGCGGTAAGACCGTGATTCGTCTTCGATAGCGACTGGCACCTACCACCCGGCTCACGAGGCCTCATCCCCGCCATGACATTCGATGCAGGGGCGGACCTTGAACAGGCCGTCCTCACAGACCTACGCGGGGAGCCGACAAAGCACGCCCAACCCCCTTCATCGCAGATGTCGGCTCCTTGACCTAGGGCCGCGAAGAGGCCCGCTCCTGGCTTCGTGCTGCCTCGTTCAGGACTGCCCCATGTCACAAACGTATGGCGACCAGCCGGTCTCGGCGCGCACGGGCACGGTGCACCGTGCCGTCGGACCGGTGGCGTACGACTGCGTAAGGGTGATCGTGGTTCGCGACGGCTCGGCCATCTTGTTCAGCGAGTTCGGAACGAGGGCCGTGAACCTGGGCGATGTCGTGCTTATCGGCCCGAACGTGCTCTGCGGCGGTGAGCCTGACGGGCACGTCACTGCCACGACCATCTACGCCGACACCGACTACGTGATCGATCAAGTGTTTTGGCAGTACATCGGCCTGCTACAGGACCGCCTCGATGCGCAGGAGTTCGCGGCGACGATCTACACCGAACCTGCCCAGGTTCTCCGCATCGGCCAGGACAGAGCCGGGCTGCTAATGCCGTGGCTGGATGAGCTGGTGACGCTGGACGTCAAGGACGAGCCGGTGGCGAACTTCTATCGAATTCAGGCTCTCTGGTTTTCCGTCTCACACGTCGTCGCTCCGTTCGTGAAGACCTCGGCCGTGCGAACGTCGCCGACCCAGCGAGCCACCACCTGGCCGACGACGCCACGGCACCGCCGCTTTGCACCGCTACGACAGGAGGCTCGGAGTGCGGCCGACCTGCTGCGGGCCGACCCCTCACGACAGTGGTCGGTGACCGATCTCGCCCGCGAGGTGCACCTGTCCAAGTCCCAGATCGGTCGAGTGTTCGTCGAGGCGTACGGCAAGTCCCCGATCGCCTACCTGACGATGCTGCGTGTCGGCGGCCACGAGAGACTGCCCGGAGACGGCCACGAGGCTGCCTGGTGGCGGACGTGAGAACTGCCCGCTG
>NZ_WBKP01000022.1 GCF_009602465.1 Cumulibacter manganitolerans
CGTCGCGGCCGTGGCCCGGCGCGCCGCCGCGGCGCCGCCCACCGTCGCGACCGCGTCCGCCGTCCCGGTCGCGCTTGCGCTCGCCGAGGTCCTCGATCTGCTCCGCGTCCAGGCCCTCACGGGTGCGCTGGCTGCGCGGCAGCCGGCCGGTCGCCGACTCCGGGATGCCCAGCTCCTCGTACAGGTGCTTGGAGGTCGAGTAGGTCTCGACCGGCTCCGGGATGCCGAGGTCGAGCAGCTTGTCGATCAGCGCCCAGCGCGGCATGTCGTCCCAGTCGACGAGGGTGATCGCGATGCCCTCGCGGCCGGCCCGCCCCGTGCGCCCGATGCGGTGCACGTAGGTCTTCTCGTCCTCGGGGGTCTGGTAGTTGATGACGTGCGAGACGCCGGAGATGTCCAGCCCGCGCGCGGCCACATCGGTCGCGACGAGGACGTCGACCTTGCCCGAGCGGAATGCGCGCAGCGCCTGCTCACGGGCGCCCTGCCCGAGGTCGCCGTGCACGGCCGCCGCCGCGAAGCCCCGCGACTCCAGCTCGTCCGCGACGTTCTGCGCGGTGCGCTTGGTGCGGGTGAAGATGAGGGTCAGCTCGCGGTCGGGCGCCTGCAGGACGCGCGCGAGCAGCTCGGGCTTGTCGAGCGCATGCGCCCGGTAGACGATCTGCCGGATCTGCGGCGCGGTCTGGTTGTCGTCGTGGTGCTCGGCGCGGATGTGCGTCGGCTGCGTCATGAACTGGCGGGCCAGCGTGACGATCGGGCCGGGCATGGTCGCCGAGAACAGCATCGTCTGGCGCTTGTCCGGCACCATCCTCAGCACCTTCTCGATGTCCGGCAGGAAGCCCAGGTCGAGCATCTCGTCGGCCTCGTCGAGCACCAGGATCTTGATCTTGCCGAGCACCAGCTTGGCCTGCTCGGCGAGGTCGATCAGCCGGCCCGGCGTGCCGACGACGATGTCGACGCCCTTCTCCAAGGCGGCGATCTGCGGCTCGTACGCACGGCCACCGTAGATCGCCTCGACGCGGACGCCGCGCTCGCTGCCGGCCTGCTTGATGTCGCGGGCGACCTGCACGCACAGCTCGCGGGTCGGGACGATGACCAGCGCCTGCGGCGTGCCGTCGGCGCCCTCGTCGACGCTGAGCACCTGCTCGAGCATCGGCACGCCGAAGCCCAGCGTCTTGCCGGTACCCGTGCGCGCCTGCCCGATGAGGTCGTGCCCACTCATCGCGATCTGCAGGGTCATCTGCTGGATCGGGAAGGAGTGCACGATGCCGAGCTTCTCGAGCGCGGCGACGGTCTCCGGCCGGGCGCCGAGCTCGGCGAACGTCGGCTGGGCCGGCTTGGTCTTGTCGTCGTCGACCTCGACGACCTCGGCGCCGGGGACCACCTCCGACTCGGCCGGGGCGGCGGGCTGGTCGGTCGCCGGGTGGGCGGCGGTGGCTTCTTCGGTTGCCTGCTCGGCAGGGGTGTCGGTCACTGGTGTCCTTCGGTGTCGTGATTCGGCGCTCACGCACGGACACGACTGCCGGTAAAGGAGGAGCGACCGATGGTGGCTCTACTCTGCTCAGCTGGGTTCGCCGGCGGTGATCCGACGACAGTGCCCGCGCACATCAACGACCTCAGTCTAGCGCGCGGGCACCTGGTACGGCGTGAACCGGCTAGTCGGCGGCGGTGAACCCGACGCGGCGTGCGTCACCCTCGCCGATCTCGACGTACGAGATCCGCGCGACGGGGACGAGGTACTGCCGGCCGCGCTTGTCCGCCAGCTCCAGCACGTTGTCCTCGTTCTTCAGCGACTCGACGATGCTCGAGCGCACGGTCGCGGCGTCCTCCTTGGTGTCGATGACCAGCTCGCGCGGGGTATGGATGATGCCGATCTTGATGTCCACGGTGCTCCTTAGGCGGTGGTGGTGGTGCTTGAGGTGGGAAACGTGGAGATTCCCCGCCAGAGCAACGCCGACATGAGGCTGATTGCTTCCTCGCGGGAGATCTGTTCTCTGCTGGCGAGCCAGGCGCTGGCGCTGGACACGCACAGCCCGACCAGGCCCACGCTCAGCAGCCGGGCCCGTTCCGCGCCCAGATCGGTGTCGCTGGCGACCGCGCGCGCGATGCTCTCGACGCAGGCGTCCTGCGCGGCCGCGACCCGGGCGCCGACCTGCGGGTCGTTGCGCAGGTCCGACTCGAACACCAGGCGGTACCCCTGGCTGCCGGAGGCGACGAAGTCGAAGTAGGAGTCGACGGCGGCCCGCACGCGCTCCTTGTTGTCGGTGGTGCCGCCCATCGCGTGCTCGATCCTGGTCACCAGGTCCTCGATGTGCAGGTCGAGCAGCGCGAGGTAGAGCTCCAGCTTGCCGGGGAAGTGCTGGTAGAGCACCGGCTTGCTCACGCCGGCCCGCTCGGCGATGTCGTCCATGGCCGCCTGGTGGTAGCCCGAGCCGACGAACACCTCGCGGGCCGCGTCCAGCAGCTGCCGGCGGCGTTCCGAGCGCGGCATCCGGCCCCGGGGGGTGGAGCTCGCGCCGGGCTCGCTCCGCGCGGCCCGCGGGCCCGTGTCGCGCTCAGTGCTCATCCTGTCCCTCCCCGGTGATGCGGACGACGCATCGCTGACGGTCCACCTTACTGACCGGTTCGGTTGCGGCGGTCGAGCCCACGGCCGCCGCGGCCGTACCGCACGCTCACGTCCGCGGGCTATCCTGAGCGATGCGCTCGGCGCGATCATGCCCGCCGCCGGCAGCCACCGACAGAGGAAGATCCACCGTGTCCGCTTCGATCATCGACCCGCTGACCCGCACCAGCCCGTGGCCGGGGCGGTTCCACGACCTCACCGTCCCCGGCCGGACGCCGCGCACCGCCCGGGTGCACGTGCGCGAGACCCCGGGGCCGCCGGACGCGCCAGTCGCCTTCCACGTGCACGGCCTCGGGGGCTCGGCGGCCAACTGGACCGATCTCGCCACGGCGATCAGCGGCAGCCACCGCTCGCTGGCGATCGACCTGCCCGGCTGGGGGCTGTCGGACCCGGCACCGGACGGCGACTACTCGATCGCCGCCTTCACGCGCTGGGTGATCGCGGCCATCGAGGCGCTCGCGGACGCGCCCGTCGACCTGGTCGGCAACTCCCTCGGCGGCCTCGTGTCGATCCGGGTGGCCGCGACCCGGCCGGACCTGGTGCGCACGCTGACCCTGGTCTCGCCGGCGGTCCCGGGCTTCGAGGCCAGCACGGACGCCGACCCGCGGATGGCGCTGCTGGCCGTGCCGTACCTCGGCTCGCGGCTGCAGGCCCGCCTCAACGGCGCCGACGCGCTGGCCCGCGCCCGCATGTCGGCGGACATCTGCTTCGCCGACCCGTCGTCCATCCCGGACTACCGGCTCGCCCAGCAGGCCGACGAGATCGCCGTCCGCTCGGGCTTCCCGTGGGCGGTCCCCGCCTTCAGCGGCAGCCTGCGCTCGATCGTCGCGGTGCACCTGCACCGGCGCAAGGACAACCCGTGGCGGCTCGCGGCCCGGCTGCCGCAGCCCGTCGCGCTGGTGTGGGGCGACCGCGACCGGCTGGTCCCGGTGAAGCGGGCACCGAAGCTGGCCGCGGTCATCCCCGACGTGCGGCTGCACGTGCTCGACGACGTCGGACACACCGCCCAGCTTGAGGCACCCGAGGCGACCGCTGCGGCATTCTTGTCGCTTGTGGGCACCCGAGAGCGCGACACGACCACGGCCGCCTGAGGTCGTGGCCGTCGACGACCCGGCGCGCGGCGCACCCCGGCGGGGGCGCCCGAGGCGGCTCCGGCGGTTCGCCCGGCGGCACGGCTGGCGCGCCTACGCCGTCCCGGCGCTGACCCTGCTGGCGGTCGTGGCGCTGGTGATCGCGCTCGCCGCGCCCCCCGACCCCGGCAGCTCGGCGTCCGCCGAGACCACCCCGTCGGGGACCGCGCCGCCGACCCCCGACGGCGCGCCGGCGACCGCGGAGGGTGAGCAGGCCGCGCCGTACGCCGGCGACCCGGCCGCCCCCACCTCGGCGTACGCCCAGGCCGGTGACGGGAACCTGCACGTCGTGCCGGGCCAGAGCGGGATGCTCGGCACCGGCGGTCCGGTGACCACCTTCGACGTCGAGGTCGAGGGCGGCCTGGGCCTGGACGGCGTGCACTTCGCCCAGTACGTCGAGCAGGTGCTCGGCGACCCGCGCTCGTGGGGAGCCGGCGGCCGGCTGAGCTTCCAGCGGGTCGACCGCGACGCCGACCTGCACGTCGCGCTGGTGAGCCCGGACCACGTCGAGGGGCTGTGCCCGGGATACGGCACCAACGGGTACACGTCATGCCGCTACCAGGACCGCGCCGTGATCAACCTCGCCCGCTGGTCGGTCGGCGTCGGGTTCTACGCCGGACGCCTCGACGAGTACCGCGAGTACGTGATCAACCACGAGGTCGGCCACTACCTCGGGCACGGGCACGCCGAGTGCCCCGCGGCGGCGCGCAAGGCGCCGGTGATGATGCAGCAGACCCTCGACGTCGGCGCGTGCACCACCAACTCGTGGCCCTACCCCAACGGTCCGGCGGACGATCCGGAGGCACCGGCATAATCTGGTGGCCTCGGGCGGTACGGCGCCGCCGGTCCCGCCCGCGTACGGCAAGGAGGTGGCGGACATCGACCCCATCGTGCAACCCGCGCTGCCGCTGACCAGCGACGAACGGGTGCGGTACTCGCGCCACCTCGCGCTCTCGAGCGTCGGCGAGGACGGGCAGCGACGGCTCGGCGCGGCGCGGGTGCTCAGCATCGGCGCCGGTGGCCTGGGCTCGTCGGTCCTGCAGTACCTCGCCGCGGCGGGGGTCGGGACGATCGGGGTGATCGACGACGACCGGGTCGAGCACTCCAACCTGCAGCGCCAGGTCATCCACGGCGAGCCGGACGTCGGCTCGTTCAAGGTCGACTCCGCGGCCTCGGCGGTGGCCCGGCTCAACTCCGGCGTCGCGGTCCGGCGACACCGCGAGCGGCTGACCGCGCAGAACGCCGTCGACATCGTCGCCGCGTACGACCTGGTGATCGACGGATCCGACAACTTCGCGACCCGCTACCTGGTCAACGACGCCTGCGCGATCGCCGGGATCCCGTACGTGTGGGGCTCGATCCTCGGCTTCGAGGGCCAGGTCAGCGTGTTCTGGCAGGACGCCCCCGGCGGGCTGGGACGCACCTACCGCGACCTGCACCCGCAGGCGCCGGCGCCGGGCCTCATCCCGTCGTGTGCCGAGGCCGGCGTGGTCGGCTCCATCTGCGGGGTCGTCGGCTCCCTCATGGCGACCGAGGCGGTCAAGCTGATCGTCGGCATCGGCGCGCCGCTGCTGGGCCGGGTGCTGGTGTGCGACCTGCTGGCGATGTCGATGCGCCAGATCCCGTTCGGGTCGCGCGGCCTCCCGCCGATCCGTGAGCTGGCCGGCGACCCGGCCGCCGCGTCCGACCCGATCGCCGACCGCACGATCGACGCCCGCGAGGCGCAGCGCTGGATCGCGCACCGGGGCATCCAGCTGATCGACGTGCGGGAGCCGTTCGAGGCGCGGATCTGCGCGATCGAGGGTGCTCGCCTGGTGCCGCACGAGCAGCTCACCGAGGCGCCCGCCGACCACCTGCCCGCCGACCGCGACGTCCTGCTCTACTGCAAGTCCGGCGGGCGGTCCGGCCACGCGCTCAAGACGCTGCGCGCCGCCGGGTACGAGCGGGTCTGGCACATCGACGGCGGCATCCTGGCCTGGATCCGGGACGTCGATTCCTCCCTCACGCCCTACTGATGCGCGAGCTCGACGAGTACGCCGAGGCGGTCCTGGACGTCGTCGACGCGATCCCGCCCGGGCGGGTCATGTCGTACGGGCAGGTCGCCGCGCTCGTCGGGCGCCGCCTCGACCGCGGCGGCCCCCGGCAGGTCGCCCGGGTGCTGCGCGAGTACGGCGCGAGCGCGACGTGGTGGCGGGTGCTGCGCGCCGACGGGTCGTTCGCTCCGGAGGTCGCGGCGCGCCAGGGCGAGCTGCTCGTCGCCGAAGGCGTGCCGGTGCGCGGCGACCGGGTCGCCCGGTCGCTCTTCGTCGGCCGCTGAGCCACGCCCCGCGCGCGGCGAGCCTGTCGGCGCCGCGTGGTTACCTTGGCAGCCGACGCCGCCATCGATCGAAGGAGTCCGCGATGCCCACAGCGCCCCGCCCGTCCGTCCGGCTGGTGCGCCCGTCCCGCACCGCCGCCACGGCGTGGCTGCCGGACGCCGAGCAGCAGCGGGTCATCGCGCACACCGACGGCCCGTTGCGGGTCGTCGGCGGCCCCGGCACCGGCGCCACCTCGGTGCTGGCCCGGGCCGCCGCCGCGCGGCTGAACGCCGGCGCCCTCGCCGACGAGGTGCTGCTGCTGACCTTCTCGCGGCGCGGCGCGGCCGGCCTGCGTGATGCGGTCGTCGCCGAGACGACCGTGGCGCTGCGGGAGGTCCCGGTCCGCAGCTTCGAGTCCTACGCGTGGGCGGTGCTCGACCGGGCGCGGCGCCGGCACAGCGAGTGGTCCGCGCCGCGGCTGATCACCGGTCCCGAGCAGGACGCCATCATCCGCGACCTGCTCGCCGGGGCGCTCTCCGGCGTCGGGGCCACCCGCTGGCCCGACGACCTGCGCGCCGCGCTGCCCACCCGCGGGTTCGCGCAGGAGCTGCGCGACGCCCTGATGCGGTGCGCGCAGCGGGGGATCAGCGCCGCCGACATCCGCGAGTGGGCGGCGCGCTTCGACCGGCCGGTCTGGGACTCGCTCGCGAGCTTCCTCAGCGAGTACTCCGGCGTGACGGCGATGCGCCTCGACGACTCCTACGACCCGGCCGAGCTGGTGCGCGCGGTCGTCGACCTCTGGAAGCGCGAGCCGGCCGAGCTGCGCCGCGAGCACCAGCGGCTGCGCCATCTGTACGTCGACGAGGCGGCCGAGCTCGACCCGGCCAAGCTCGAGATGATCGAGCTGCTCGCGGGCGGGCTGCGGTCCGTCGTCATCTCCGGCGACCCGCACCAGGCGGTCTTCGGGTTCCGCGGCGCCGACCGGCGTGGCCTGATGGAGTTCGCGCCCGAGTCGGTCTGCACGCTGCGCACCGGCTACCGCGCGACGCCTGGCGTCGCCGGGGTGGTCGGCGCCTGGGGCGAGGTCATCGGCGCCCCCCGGCCCGAGCGGAGCGCGCGGGACGCGGACGACGACCTCACCCCGCTGGTGGCGCTGCAGTCCAGCAGCCCCGCCCGCGAGGCGGCCGACGTCGCCGCCGTGCTGCGCGAACGGCACCTCCTCGACCGCGTCCCGTGGAGCGAGATGTGCGTCGTCGTCCGGTCCGTCGCCGCCGCGATGCCGGTGATCCGCCGGGCGTTCTCGGCCGCCGGCGTGCCGCTCGACGCCGGCATCGACGAGCAGGCGGTCGGGCGTGCCGCCGCGGTGCGGTCGCTGCTCGAGCTCGTGCGGCTCTCCCGCGCGAGCCGCGCGGACGCCGCGGACGTGGAGGAGGTGCTGCGCTCTCCCTACTTCCGGCTGGACGCGCTGCGCATCCGCCGGCTGCGCAAGGCGCTGCGTGCGGCCGAGCTGCGGGAGGGCGGCGGCCGGTCGTCGTCCGCGCTGCTGGCCGCCGCGATCGCCGGCGGCCTCGCCATCCCGGGCGGCGACGCGACCGCCGGCCTGCGCGAGCTGGTGCGCATCGTGCGGCTGCTGCGGTCGCTGGAGGAAGGCGGGGCGACCGGTGAGGAGCTGCTGCACGCCGCGTGGCGCGAGACCGGTGCCGAGGCCCGCTGGCGCTCGGAGGCGCTGCTCGGCGGCGCGCGCGGCGCCGACGCCGACCAGCGCCTCGACGCCGTCATCGCGGCCTTCGACATCGCGTCCGCGCTGTCGAGCCGGTTGCGCGAGGCGTCGTTCGAGACGATCGCGATGGAGATCGAGCGCCAGGAGCTGCCGGCCGACCGGCTCAGCCGCGGCGAGCGCATCGGCGAGACGGTCCGCGTGCTGAGCGCGAACAACGCCAAGGGCCGGCAGTGGCAGATCGTCGCCGTCATGGGCGTGCAGGACGGCGCGTGGCCCAACCTCGTCCCGCGGAACACGATCCTGCGCACGGAGGACCTCGCCGACCTGGCCTCGGGCCTCGACGTGCCGACCATCGACCGGCGTGCCGCGCTGCTGCAGGAGGAGCGCCGGCTGTTCTACGTCGCGCTGGCCCGGGCGAGCCGCCAGGTCGTGCTGTCGGCGGTGGACGGCGGCGGCGAGCGGCCGTCCCGGTTCTTCGTCGAGCTGTGCGAGCGGGTCGGTGTCGAGCCGGGGGTGCATCGCGCGGAGCGCGCCGTCCGGCGGCAGCTGTCGTTGCTCGATCACGTCGCGACGCTGCGCACCTGCCTGCTCGACGCCGCCGCCCCCGAGACCGATCGCGCCGCCGCGGCCCGGGCGCTGCGCACGCTCGCCGAGGCCGGCGTCGAGGGCGCCGCGCCGGAGGACTGGTACGCGCTGCGCCAGCCGTCGTCCGACGACCCCATCGTCGCCGACGGCACCCCGGTGGCCGTGTCCCCCTCGGCGGCGACCGCCTTCGGCGACTGCCCCCTGCGGTGGTTCCTGGGCCGCGTCGGCGAGTCCCGCGGCACCGCCAACGCGGCGGTGGGCACCCTGGTGCACCAGGCCTTCGAGGCGATCGGGGACGTGGCCGGACGCTCGCACGCCGAGCTGTACCGCACGATGCGGGCCGTCGTCGACGCCGGCTGGGGGGACCTCGAGATCGAGTCGCCGTGGGACGATCGACGCTGGCGCCGCACCGTCGACGGGCTGATCGACCGGCTCGCCGGCTGGCTCGTGCAGAACCCGCGAGAGTGGGTGGCGAACGAGCAGCCCTTCGACGTCGCGGTCGGGAACGCGATCATCCGCGGCACCGTCGACCGGCTCGAGCGCGACCCGGACACCGGCGGCCTGTTCACCGTCGACCTCAAGACCGGCAGCACGATCAGCGACGTCGCGCGCAACCCGCAGCTCGGGCTCTACCAGCTCGCGGTGGAGGCCGGCGGCTTCGGCGCGCCCGAGCGCTCGGCCGGCGCGGCGCTGCTGTTCGTCAAGAACAAGAAGAAGGCGAGCGAATCCCGGCAGCCGGCGCTGTCCGCCGACGACGAGCCGCAGTGGGCCGCCGAGCTGACCACCCGGCTGGCCGAGGGCATGTCCGCGTCGTCCTTCGCGGCGCAGCCCGGAGCGGTGTGCCGCACATGCGAGTTCGAGGCGTTGTGCCCGGCGGTCCGGGTGATCGGGGAGGAGGACTGATGGTCGCGCTGTTCACGCCCGACGCGGTCGCCGCGCACACCGGCGCGCACCGGCCGACCGACGAGCAGGGCGCCGTGATCGGCGCGCCGGTCGGCCCCGGCGCGATCGTCGCCGGCGCCGGCTCGGGCAAGACCGAGACGATGGCCGCCCGGGTGGTCTGGCTGGTGTGCAACGGGCATGTCGACGCCGACCGGGTGCTCGGGCTGACCTTCACCCGCAAGGCGGCCGGCGAGCTCGCCGAACGCATCCGGATCCGGCTGCGGCAGGCCGCGCACGCGATCCCGGGCCTCGATCCGCAGCACGCGGAGGCGATGCTGCGGGCCGAGCCGACGGTGCTGACGTACGACTCGTACGCGCGGCGGATCGTGCAGGAGCACGGGCTGCGCCTCGGCATCGAGCCGTCGGTGCAGACCGCCGACGCGGCGTCGCTGTGGCAGCTCGCGCATCGCGTGGTCACGGCGTACGACGGCCCCCTCGAGGAGCTCGACCGGGTGCCGGCCACGATCGTGCAGGCCGTGGTCTCGCTCAGCGACGAGATGGCGGCGCACCTGGTCGGCATCGAGCAGCTGCGCGAGCACTCGACCCAGATCCTCGAGCACCTCGCCGCCCTGGAGCGGGAGACCGGCAAGCCGGTCGCCACCAGCGTCCGCGGCGCGCTGTGCGGGGTGAGCGGCCGGCTGGCGATCGCGCCGCTGCTGGAGGCGTTCGCCGCGGCCAAGGCCGAGCGCGACCTGATGAGCTTCGGTGACACGCTGCAGGCCGCGTGCCGGCTCGCCGCGCAGTTCCCCGACGTCGGCGAGGGCGAGCGCGCCCGGTACGACGCGGTGCTGCTCGACGAGTACCAGGACACCTCCAGCGCACAGGCCCGGCTGCTGCTCGACCTGTTCGCGGGCCACCCGATCACCGCGGTGGGCGATCCGTGCCAGGCGATCTACGGCTTCCGCGGCGCCAGCGCCGACACCCTCCCGGCCTTCCGCACGAGCTTCGGCAGCGGGCAGGCCGTCGCGCTGCAACGCCTGCAGACCAGCTTCCGCAACGACCGGGCGATCCTGCAGATCGCCAACACCGTGTCGGCGCCGTTGCGCGACGGCGGCGCCGACGTGGCCGTGCTGGCACCGAGCCCGGCGGCGTCCGACGGCGAGCTCGCGTGCGGGTTCTTCGAGACGGTCGACGACGAGGCCCGCGCGGTGGCGTCCGACATCGCCCGGCGCTGGCAGCCCGACGGCAGCACGAGCATCGCCGTGCTGACCCGCGCGCGCACCGAGGAGTTCGGCGCGGTGATCGACGCCTTGATCGACGAGGGCCTGCCGGTCGAGGTCGTCGGCCTCAGCGGCCTGCTCGCGCTGCCGGAGATCCGCGAGGTCGTGCAGATGTTGCGCGTGCTGACCCGTCCGGACTCCGGTGCCGACCTCGTGCAGCTGCTCGCCGGCCGTCGCTGGGCGATCGGCGCGCGCGACCTGATGGCGTTGCGCGGCCATGCGCGCGCCCTCGCCGGGGCGCGGCGCGGCGACGACGCCGACGCCGACGAGGTCGACGACGCGAGCCTGGTCGACGCGCTCGACCAGATCGAGTCCGCCGGCCCGGACCGGTTCTCCGCGCGCGGCTGGGCCCGGCTGCGGGCGTTCGCCGCGGAGCTGTCCGACCTGCGCGAGCTGATGGGCGAGCCGCTCGCCGAGCTGGTCGGCGCGATCGAGCACCAGATCGGGGCCGACGTCGAGTCCACGGTCCGCGACCTCCGGCGCGGCTCTCCGCCGCGCGCGGCCCTCGACCAGTTCATCGCCGTCGCGCACTCGTTCTCCGGCGGCGCCGGCACCGAGTCCGCGGAGGCGTTCCTGCAGTACCTCGACGCCGCCGAGAAGGCCGACCGCGGCATCACCATCGAGGGCACCGTGCCGCGCACCGACGCCGTGCAGGTGCTCACCATGCACGCCTCCAAGGGCCTCGAGTGGGACGCCGTATACATCGTCGCGGCGACCGACCGGGCGCTGCCGGGCCCCGTCACGCCCGCGACCGGCTGGGTGGGGGACATCGGCACGCTCCCGTACGAGCTGCGCGGCGACCGTCGCGTGCTCCCTCAGAACACCGTCTTCGAGGTGGCCAAGCCCTCCAGGATCTCCGCGGAGTTCATCGACGACTTCAAGTCCCGGGTGCGCGCTCGCCATGACGAGGAGCAGCGGCGTCTGGTGTACGTCGCGGTGACGCGCGCCCGGCACCGGCTCTGGCTCAGCGGCGCGCAGTGGAAGCCGACGGCCAAGCGGCCGCGGCAGCCCTCGGAGTACCTCGAGCTGATGCGCGCCCACGTCGAGGCGACCGGCGGCGACGTGGTCGCGTGGGCGGCCCCGCCGGAGGACGACGCGGACAACCCCGCGGCGCAGGACGTCGCGGCGATCCGGTGGCCGGCCAGCGAGCTCACCAAGGAGCAGGTCGCGGCCCGCTGCGCCGCCGAGTACCTGAGCGCGCAGCCCGCGGTGGCGACCGCCGACGGGCGCGAGGAGGACGGCGGCGAGCATCCGTTCCTGGAGGCGACGAGGCTGCTGCTCGAGGAGCGCGCGGCCCGGCGCCGCTCGACCGTCGTGGAGGTCGAGGCGCCCGCGCGGCTCTCGGCGTCCCAGCTCGTGGCCATCCGGCGCGACCCGGTGCAGTTCGCCCTCGACGTCCGCCGGCCGGTGCCGCGTGGCCTGGCGCGCGCGGCCGACCGCGGGACGCTGTTCCACTCCTGGGTCGAGCACCGCTTCGGGTCGGAGTCGCTGATCGACATCGACGAGCTGCCCGGCGCCGGCGACGAGGGGGTGGAGGCGGACGAGAGCATCGACGACCTGATCGCCGCGTTCGAGGCCAGCGAGTGGTCCGACCGGCGTCCCCTGGAGACCGAGACCGGCTTCGACCTGGTGGTCGACGGGGTGCCGCTGCGCGGACGTCTCGACGCGGTCTTCGACTGGCCGGGCGACGACGCCGACTACGACGTCATCGACTGGAAGACCGGTCGCCGGCCGTCCGGCGAGGCGCTGCTGGCGGCCGAGGTCCAGCTCGCGGTCTACCGGCTGGCGTGGGCGCGCATCAAGCAGATCGATCCGGGCCGGGTGCGGGCGGCCTTCTTCTACGTCGCCGACGGCATCACGCACCGCCCGCAGCAGGTGCTCGACGAGTCCGCGCTGATCGACCTGGTCCGCTCGCTCCCGGAGGCGACCCTGCCGTAGCCGGCCGGCACGCGGCTCGCCGGGGCGCCCGTCTTGACGCCGCCGCGATCGGCGAGACAAGATCGCAGCAACCAGCTTCTAGAGTGGGCGCTCCATTTAATCGAGCGGGGACGGCGAGCATGACTGCGACAAAGCCAGAGATCGAGTTCGACATCGACGCGCTGCGCGAGAAGTACCGCATCGAGCGCGAGCGGCGGATCCGCGCGGACGGGTCGGACCAGTACCTCGAGGTCAGCGGGACGCTGGCGCGGTACGACGAGACGGATCCCTACGCCGACCCGGGCTTCACCCGCGCGCCGGTCACCGACCAGGTGGAGGTCGTGCTGATCGGCGGCGGGTTCAGCGGCCTGCTGGCCAGCGCCCGCCTGATGGAGGCGGGCATCGAGGACTTCCGGATCATCGAGGCGGCCGGCGACTTCGGCGGCACGTGGTACTGGAACCGGTACCCGGGCGCGCAGTGCGACATCGAGTCCTACTGCTACCTCCCGCTGCTGGAGGAGCTGAACTACATGCCGAAGGAGAAGTACTCCTACGGTGCGGAGATCTTCGAGCACGCGCAGCGCGTCGGCCGGCACTACGGGCTGTACGAGCGCACCCTCTTCCAGACGCGGGTCCGCGAGATGCGCTGGAGCGAGGCCGACCAGCGCTGGTCCGTCACCACCGACCGCGGCGACGCGATCGGCGCCCGGTTCGTGGTCAACGCGGTCGGCCCGGCGAGCCGCCCGAAGCTGCCGGGGATCGACGGCATCCACGACTTCGCGGGCCACTCGTTCCACACCAGCCGGTGGGACTACGGCTACACCGGCGGCGACGCGAGCGGTGGGATGACCAACCTGCGCGACAAGAAGGTGGCCATCATCGGCACCGGCGCCACCGCGATCCAGTGCGTGCCGCGCACCGCCGAGTACGCCGAGCACCTGTACGTCTTCCAGCGCACGCCGTCCGCGGTCGGCCCGCGCGGCAACAAGCCGACCGACCCCGACTGGTGGGCGAGCCTGCAGCCGGGCTGGCAGCAGCAGCGTCGCGACAACTTCGGCGCGATCGTGATGGGGGAGCGCCGGGAGATCGACCTCGTGCAGGACGGCTGGACCGACATGGCCGCCAAGCTCCGGCACCTGCCCAAGGTGGAGTCCAAGGAGGAGCTGGCGCTGCTGCTGGAGATCGCCGACTTCCGCAAGATGAACGAGATCCGCGACCGCGTCGACCAGGTCGTCACCGACCCCGCGGTGGGCGAGCGGCTCAAGCCGTACTACAAGTTCCTCTGCAAGCGACCGACGTTCAACGACGAGTTCCTGCCGGCGTTCAACCGCGACAACGTCACCCTCGTCGACGTCAGCGACGCGCAGGGCGTCGAGCGGATCACGCCCCGCGGGGTGGTGGCCGACGGCCGCGAGTACCCGGTCGACTGCATCATCTACGCCTCGGGCTTCGAGATCACCACGCAGTTCAAGCGCCGGATCGGGTACGAGGTCCTCGGGCGCGACGGGCAGTCGCTGCTGGAGGAGTGGACCACCGACATGCGGACCCTGCACGGGTTCATGAGCCGCGGCTACCCGAACTGGTTCTACATCGGCCTGACCCAGAACGCGTTCAGCGTCAACATGACGTTCATGTTCGACGAGCAGGCTCGGCACATCTCCTACATCATCGCCGAGACCCGGCGACGCGGCGCCGCCTCCGTCGAGCCGACGGAGCAGGGGCAGGACGGCTGGGTCCGGGTGATCGAGGACGTCCAGCTCGTCGACGACTACTTCGACACCTGCACGCCGGGCTACTACAACGACGAGGGCAAGGGCCCCGGCCGCGGCACCGGCCGGTTCGGCCCCGGCATCGTCAAGTTCAACGCGCTGCTGGCGGCGTGGCGCGAGGAGGGCTCGCTCGACGACCTCGAGCTGCGCGGCACCGGTCGTGCCTGAGGTGCTGCTCGACGCGGTGCGCGCGAGCGCGGGGGCCTAGCCGCGGACCCGCGCGGCGATCGCCTCCGCCAGCGGCTGCGGAGCGCGCTCGGGGATCCAGTGCGAGACCCCGTGCAGCTCGACCAGCCGGTAGTCGGCATCGACGTACTCCCGGCACAGCTCGGCGCCCGCGCGCCCCAGGGCGCGGTCGCCGTCGCTCCAGACGAACGTCGTCGGGACGGTGACGGAGGGCGTCTCGGCCTTGTTCATCCCCATCCCGCGGTACCAGGACAGCGCCGCGGTCAGCGCCCCCGGTTCCTGCAGCCGGCGGACGTAGTGCTCGGCGTCCTCGGCCTGGACGTCGTCGAGGGCGGCCCGCAGCTGGGCCGCGTCGTCCACCAGGAGCGTCTCCTCGGCCACGCCGGGCTGACGGAACAGCTTCATGTACTGCGAGCGCTCCGCCTGGTCGGCGTCCCCGCGAATGGCCCGGCCGAACGCCGACGGATGGGGCACCGACACCGCCGTCAGGGTGCGCACGCGGCCGGGATGGTGCGCCGCGGTCACCCAGGCGACGTGCGATCCCCAGTCGTGCCCGGCCAGGTGGAAGCGCTCCAGGCCGAGCGCGTCCGCCACGGCGAGGACGTCGGCGGACAGCAGGTTGTCCAGGTAGTGCTCCACGCCCACCGGGCGCGCGCGGGGGCTGTAGCCGCGCTGATCGATCGCGACCACCGCGATGCCGTCGGCCGCCAGCAGGTCGGCGACCCGGGTCCAGGCGCGGGCGCCCTGCGGGAAGCCGTGCAGCGCGATGACGACGTCGGCCGGGTCCGTCGTCCCGGCGAGATCGGATCGCAGCAGGTCGAGGGTCAGTGGACCGGCGTCCGCGGTCTGGATGGTCACGGAGTCCGGCTGCAGGGTCGCGGTCATGCGCACACCGTAACCCGTGACGTGGCTGCCAGAATGGGACCAGCCCACCGTCCTCGACCGTCGGAGCACATGTGAGCACCCCAGGCCAGCCGTCCGAGCACGATCCCGCCGACGAGCAGTACGAGGTCGTCGTGCCGGACCGGCCGATGGCCACGCACTCGGCGCACTGGTCCGGGGCGGCCCCCGGCGGTCCGGGCGGCCGGTGGAGCGACCCGTACGGGCCACCCCCGGACAGCGGCCACCCGGTCCGGGCCGGCCACCGGACCGAGCCCTCGGCGTACGCGGAGTGGGCCGACGCCCCGACGCGGCCTCCGCGGGCGCGCGGCGGCCTGCCGACCGGCGCCTGGTGGGGGATCGGCGGCCTGATCGCGGCCGCCCTGGTCGTCGTCCTGCTCGTGGTCACCGGCGTGTTCAGCGCCACGGACGAGGAGGACCCCGGGGCGAACAACAACGCCACGGGCCAGTACTCGGCGCCGTCCGTGCCCAACAGCAAGCTGCGGATCGTCGACAAGGACTCCGGCGTCAGCTACGACTACCTCGGCGAAGGGTGGAAGGACTGGCAGATGGGGGTGATGGCCGAGTACTCGACGACGGTGGGCGAGTTCATCGTCACCCAGCCGACCATCCCAGGCGGCGGCGAGTTCATCGCGCAGGTGACCTCCGGGCTGCTCTCGAGCCAGTTCCCGGCGGCCGGCCCCTCGTCGTACCCCTCGGTGCTGGCCGACGTCGAGCAGTCGGTGCGCGGCAACTACTACCCGCAGCCCAACAAGCCCACCAACGAGGCCGCCAAGGCGCTGACCGTCGACGGGCACGCCGCCTACCAGCGCTCGATGGATCTGACGTGGGACGTCGAGGGGTACGACTCCACCGGCGAGCGGGTGGTGCTGCTGCTGATCGACACCGGCAAGTCCGCGCCGGTGTTCTTCTACTGCTCGTTCCCCAACACGCACGCCGAGCTGTATCCGCTGATCGAGCAGGTGATCGCCTCGATCAAGGTCGATCAGTAGCCGGCGGGCCGACGACGAGCGTCGCCGGTAGGGTCACACAGGTGAGATCCCCCAGCTATCCGGTCCACCGCATGCGGCTGCGCAACGGACTGCGCGTCGTGCTGTCACCCGCTCCCGGCACCGCGGCGGTCGGCATCAGCGTGCACTACGACGTCGGCATGCGATCGGAGCCCGAGGGGCGGACCGGCTTCGCGCACCTCTTCGAGCACCTGATGTTCGAGGGCTCGGAGAACGTCGCGACCCACGAGCACGCCCGGCTCGTGCAGGGGGTCGGTGGCACGTTCAACGGCTCGACGCACCCCGACTACACCGAGTACCACGAGGTGGTCCCGCCGCACGCGCTGGGGCGTGCGCTGTTCCTCGAGGCCGACCGGATGCGTGCACCGTCGCTGACCGAGGCGACGATGCGCAACCAGATCGACGTGGTGAAGGAGGAGATCCGGGTCAACGTGCTCAACCGCCCCTACGGCGGGTTCCCGTGGCTGGCGCTGCCCCCGGTGCTGTTCGAGACGTTCGCCAACACGCACAACGGATACGGCGACTTCGTCGACCTCGAGACCTCGGCGGTCGCCGACGCGCGGGAGTTCTTCGACCGGTACTACGCACCGGGCAACGCGGTGCTGACCTTGGCCGGCGACTTCGACCTGGATGAGGCGCGCAAGCTCGTCCGCCGGCACTTCGGCGCCGTCCCGGCCCGCGCCGTCCCTGCGCGGCCGGACTTCTCCGAGCCGCTGCGCACCGAGCCGGCCCACGGAGAGGTGGCCGACGCGCACGCGCCGATGCCGGCCACCGCGCTCGGCTGGCAGACCCCCGACCCGGTGCGGTCGCTGCGCGAGTACCTCGGCTCGGTGGTCCTGGCCGACGTCCTCTACGACGGCGACGCGTCGCGGCTGCACCAGCAGCTCGTCCTCCGCGGGCTCGCGATGAGCGCCTACGCCTACTGCGGCACCTTCGGTGACCCCTTCGACCAGCGCGGGGCGAGCACGCTGACCGTGCAGATGCACCACTCGTCCGACGACCAGCGCGCTGCCGCGATCGACGCGGTGGACGAGATCCTCGGCGACCTCGCCGCCGCCGGGCCGACCGACGACGAGCTGCGGCGGGTCACCACCCGCATGGTGGCGCAGCTGCTGCGCGAGTACGACTCGACCACCGAGCGGGCGCTGCGCATGGGCACTCTAGAGCTGCTCTACGGCAAGGCCGAGCTCGTCAACGACCTGCCGGGCATGCTGCTGGCGGTCACGGCGGACGACGTCCGCGCGGCCGCGGCGCGGCTGACACCGCAGTCCCGCGCGGTCGTCGCGCTGAACCCCGCCACGGCCCGCGCGAAGGAGACCTCATGACGGCCGCCGCCTCGACCATCCCCGACCTCGCGCCGGCGCGCACCGCCGCGACCCCGCGCAGCCACCGGCGGACGCTCGCCAACGGGCTGACGGTCATCGCGATCCGCCGGCCGTCCGTGCCGATGGTCGAGGTGCGGCTGCGGATCCCGGCGCCGATGACCGGTGCGCAGTCCCTCGCGCGCACCACCCTGCTGAGCGAGACGATGCTCAAGGGCACGGCGCAGCACGACGGGATCGCCCTGGAGCAGGCGATCGGGCTGCTCGGCGGCCAGTTGAACGTGGGCGCCGACCGCGACAAGCTGCTGGTCGGCGGCAGCACCCTCTCGACGCACCTTCGCGACTACCTCGCGCTGCTGAACGAGGTGCTCACCAGCGCCGGCTACCCCAAGCGCGACGTCGAGGACGAGCGCGGCCGGGTCGCCGAGCATCTGGTGATCGCCGCGTCGAGCGCCGGCACCGCGGCGGCGCGGGCGATCGCGGCCAAGCTGTACGGAGACCATCCCTACGCGCACGTGCTGCCCACCCCCGAGCAGATCGAGTCGGTGACACCGGCGCAGGTACGTGCGCTGCACCGTGCGCGGGTGCTGCCCGACGGTGCCGTGCTGGTCCTCGTCGGCGACCTGCAGCCCGGCAAGGCCCTCGACGCGGCCGAGGCCGCGCTGTCCCCCTGGCAGGGGACGCCCGCGGCGCCGCGGGTCCCCGCGGTGCGGTTCGACGACTCCCCGGCGATCACCGTCGTCGACCGCCCCGGCTCGGTGCAGTCGGCGATCCGGTTCGCGATGCCGGCGGTCGGCCGCGGCGATCCCGGGTACCCGGTGCAGCAGGTGGCCAGCATGCTGTTCGGCGGCTACTTCTCCTCCCGGCTCGTGCGCAACCTGCGCGAGGACAAGGGCTACACCTACACCCCGCGCTCCGGCATCGACCTCGGGCGCGAGGCGTCGCTGCTCACGGTCAGCGCCGACGTGTCCACCGAGGTGACCGCCGCCGCCGTCAACGAGATCCGCTATGAGCTCGGCCGGCTGGCCAGCACCCGGGTGTCGGACGTCGAGCTCGCCGATGCGCGGCAGTTCCTGGTCGGCTCGTCGTTGATCTCGCTGTCCTCCCAGGCCGGTCTCGCGAGCACCGCGGCGACCCTCGAGGTCGCCGGGTTCGGGCTCGACTGGCTGACGAAGAACCTCAAGGCCGTCTCGCAGGTCACCGCCGACGCGGTACGCGACCTCGCGGCACGGCTGATCACCCCGGCCGCCGGCCGGATCGTCGTCGTCGGCGACGCCGAACGCATCGCTTCCGAGCTGAGCACTCTCGGACCCGTCGAACGGGCGCAGTAGCGCCGGGAGGAGCTGGAATGGCACGCGTAGCACCCCTGTTCGGGGAGTTCACCCACGACCGCGACGCCGAGCACCGCAAGGACGGCACCTGGCTGGAGGAGGCGTTCGAGCGCGGCCAGGCGATCGTCATCACCGACCGGTTCGAGGCGCCGATCGACGAGAGCGGGCCGCAGCCGCGGCTGGCGTGGCGCGCGGCTGCCGCGGTGCCCGCCGGCGCCGAGCGCATGTACCTCGGGCTGCTCGACGACGTCCCGCGGTTCGCCGTGCGCGGCCGGCGCGACCTCAAGGCGGACCAGTGGCTGGACCTGCGCACCATCGGCGCGGACCTGCCGATCGGTGACCGCGGGCTCCTGGTGGAGGCTGTCGCGCTCGCCCAGTGGCACGCCCGGCACCAGCGCTGCCCGATCTGCGGGGAGCAGACCACGCCGCGGGACGGCGGGTGGACGACGGTCTGCCCGGCCGACGGCTCGCAGCACTTCCCGCGCACCGATCCCGCTGTGATCATGCTGGTGCACGACGGCGACGACCGCTGCGTGCTCGGGCGGCAGGCCATGTGGCCGGAGGGCCGGTTCTCGGTGCTGGCCGGGTTCGTCGAGCCCGGCGAGCCGCTCGAGGCCGCCGTCGCCCGGGAGGTCTACGAGGAGGTCGGGCTGCAGGTCTCGGGCGTGGAGTACCTCGGCAGCCAGCCGTGGCCGTTCCCGGCGTCCATCATGCTCGGGTTCGTCGCGCAGGTCGAAGGCTCGCAGGAGCTGCGGCCGCTCGACGGGGAGATCGCCGAGGCGCACTGGTTCACCCGCCAGGAGGTGCGCGAGCTGTACGGCTGGGGCGAGCCGGGGGCCGAGACGCCGGGCGCGCGCAGCATGCCGGGCGCCATCTCCATCGCGCACCACATCATCAAGGCGTGGGCGGACGGCGAGATCGGCTAGCTAGCCGGCGAGCCTCTCGAGCACCTCGTCGATCGACGGGTTGGTCATCGACGACCCGTCGGCGAACACGAGCGTGGGCACCACGCGGTTGCCGCCGTTGAGCGACTTCACGAGCTCGCCGGCCTCGCGGTCGTCGTCGACGTCGACATTGGTGTAGTCGATGCCGGCCGCGGCCAGGTCCGACGTCAGGCGCCGGCAGAACGGGCACCAGGTCGTGGTGTACATCGTGAAGGACTCCGTTGGCATGGCGTTCACGATAGCCCCGCCCGACGGCACGTGTCGGTGACCTTTGGGACACTGGTCGGGTGACTGATCGCCCCGACCTGCCCCCCGACGTCCGCCGCATCGTCAGCGGCCTGGATCCGGAGCAGACCGAGGCGGTGCTGGCCCCGCGCGGGCCGCTGTGCATCCTGGCCGGCGCCGGCACCGGCAAGACCCGCACGATCACCCACCGAATCGCCTATCTGGTGGCCACCGGCGAGTTCGCCCCGCAGCAGCTGCTCGCGGTCACGTTCACCGCGCGGGCGGCCGGCGAGATGCGCAGCCGGCTGCGCTCCCTCGGCGTCCAGGGCGTGCAGGCGCGCACCTTCCACGCCGCGGCGCTGCGCCAGATGTCCTACTTCTGGCCGCGTCATTTCGGTGGCCGGCTGCCCGAGCTGGCGCCGTCGAAGTTCCGCATGGTCGGCCAGGCCGCGGCGCGGGAGCGCATCTCGACCACCACCGAGACGGTGCGCGACCTGGCGTCCGAGGTCGAGTGGGCGCGCTCCTGCCTGATCGGTCCGGACGCCTACCCGGAGGCGGTGCGCGCGGCGTCGCGCGAGACGCCGCTTCCGGCGGAGCAGGTCGCGAAGGTGCTGGCCCGCTACGAGGCGATCAAGAAGAACGCCGAGGTGATCGACTTCGAGGACATCCTGATGTCGATGGCGTACATGCTCGAGTCGGTGCCCGAGGTGGCGCGCGAGGTGCGCTCGCAATACCGCGGGTTCGTCGTCGACGAGTACCAGGACGTCAACCCGCTGCAGCAGCGGCTGCTCGACGCGTGGCTGGGCGAGCGCGACGACCTGTGCGTGGTCGGGGACGCCAGCCAGACGATCTACACCTTCACCGGTGCGCGCCCGGACTACCTCCTGGACTTCGGGGAGCGGTTCCGCCAGGCCACCGTCGTCCAGCTCGAGCGCGACTACCGCTCGACGCCGCAGGTGGTCGCGCTCGCCAACAAGGTCATCTCCGGCAGCACCGGCAAGCTGTCGAAGGCCCGGCTGCGGCTGGTGGGACAGCGACCGGCCGGTCCGGAGCCGCTGTTTCGCACCTTCGACGACGAGCCGTCCGAGGCGGCCGCGATCGCCGCGCGCTGCAAGGAGCTCATCGACGGCGGGACGGCGCCGGCGGAGATCGCCGTACTGTTCCGGATCAATGCCCAGTCCGAGGTGTACGAGTCGGCACTGGCCGACCTCGGGGTGCCGTATGTCGTACGCGGCGCGGAGAAGTTCTTCGAGCGCGAGGAGATCCGCGAGGCGATCGTCTTCCTGCGAGCCTCGGTACGCAGCGCGGCCGGATCGGAGCTGCCGCTGGACGAGCAGGTGACCCGGGTGTTGGTCTCCAGCGGCTGGGACCCGGAGGGCAGCGTCGGGCAGGGTGCCGCCCGCGAGCGCTGGGAATCCATCAACGCGCTGGTCGGTCTGGCCGAGGAGATGCGTGCCGCCGATCCCGCCACGACGATGGAGTCGTTCGTCGCCGAGCTCGACCAGCGGGCGGCGGCCGCGCACGCGCCGACGATCCAGGGCGTCACGATCGCCTCGCTGCACGCCGCCAAGGGCCTGGAGTGGGACGCCGTCATGCTGGTCGGCCTGCACGACGGCATGGTGCCGATCAGCCGCGCCCGCACCGACGAGCAGATCGAGGAGGAGCGGCGGCTGCTGTACGTCGGGATCACCCGGGCCCGCGAGCACCTGCAGCTGAGCTTCGCGCTGTCCCGCTCGCCCGGGGGCCGTGGCTCCCGCAAGCAGAGCCGGTTCCTCGACGTGTTCGGCGGCGGTCAGGGCGGCACGTCCGCGCCGTCGGTCCGGCGCCGCGCGAAGGTGAGCCGCTGCGCCGGCTGCGGGCAGCCGCTGGCACCCGGCGACGCCGCGGCCGGCACCTGCGACACGTGCCGCCGCTCGGGCAAGGACCTCTTCGATCGGCTGCGCAGCTGGCGACTGGGCGTCGCGCGCGAGAACCAGCTGCCGCCGTACGTGGTCTTCGACGACGAGACGCTCGCCGCGATCGCCACGCGAGCGCCGTCCAGCCTCATGGGGCTGCTCGCGGTCAAGGGCGTCGGCGAGACCAAGCTCGGACGCTACGGATCGGACGTCCTGGAGGTCATCGGAGCGGGCGCCACGAGCGATTCCTGACGTCGCGAATAAATAGGTTGCCAAGCCGCGGGCCGCGACATTAGCCTCGGATGCGTCATCGATCAACCCGGAACGAAAGGAGCGCAGCTGTGAACAACGACCTGAACGCCACCGTCGTCGCCTTCCGCGACCGCGTTGCCGTGCCTGCGCTCCCGGCCGTCGGCTCTGTCGGCACCACCGGTGGGTTCGCCGCCGGCGGCACCGCGCCGCAGACCAAGCGCAGCACTCTGGGTAAGCCTTCTCCGCACCCTGGTTCGGCATAACCGAACCAGCCTCAGCGGCAGCCGCGAATCCCAGACCGGGATTCGCGGCTTTTTCGTTTGGCCCGGCCCATCTCAAGAAGACCACTCCGAGCAAGGTAGACACGACATGACCGCAACGCTGACTCGCCCCGAGGCCGCCCACCCACCCTTCACCGACCTGTTCGCCCCCGACTTCGGCGTGCGCGACGACCTGCCCTGCCGGCAGGGCGACGGCGACCTGTGGTTCGCCGAGAGCCCCGCGAAGCTCGAGGCCGCCAAGGCGCTGTGCGAGCAGTGCCCGGTGCTGAGCGAATGCCTGGTCGGCGCCCTCGAGCGGCGCGAGCCGTGGGGCGTGTGGGGTGGGCAGATCTTCGAGCACGGCTCGGTGATCGCCCGCAAGCGCGGCCGGGGCCGCCCCCGCAAGAACGTCGCCGCCTAGGGGCGCGCGACGCCCCTCCCGCCTCGGCCGCACCGCGGCCGGGCCACCGAAGACGACCTGGAGACACGACATGTACCCACTGCATGAGCAGGGTGCGCGTTATCTCGTCGAGGAGCTCCGCGAGGACGCCGGACGACGCCGTACCACCCGGCGTATCAAGGCCCTCCGTCGGAACCGTCGACGAGCCGAGATCGCCACTGCACGGGCGATTCACGCGCAGTCACTGCTGTACTGACACGCACCACGAGGCGGGCCCCGGCGACGGGGTCCGCCTCGCCGTCATGACGGCGGGGCGAAGCCGGGAAGCCACTCGCGGACGATGCGCCCGTAGTCGGCCTCGGCGCCGAGCTGGGCGAGGACGCCGACCGAGCCGAGGAACACCCGGTGGATCATCAGATACTCCGGCGGCAGGTTGAGCTGGCGGCCGAAGCGCATCGCGGGACCGCGCGGGTTGGTCAGCCGCGCCGCCTCCGCCTTCAGCCAGTCGCGCGTGAAGCGGAACCGCGGGGCGGTGAGTGGCTCGAGGATCGGACCCAGATAGTCCACGATCTCGCGCGCGTCGACGCTGATCTGCGGCTGGATGAACCCGTTCTCGCGCAGCGCGACGAGCGCCTCGTCCGCCCGCCTCTCGATCACCAGGCGGATGCAGTAGCCGATGAACTCCGGCAGGCCGTCGGGCAGCGACTTCACCGCGCCGAAGTCGAGCACGCCGAGCCGGCCGTCGTCCAGCAGCCGGTAGTTGCCCGGGTGCGGGTCGGCGTGCAGGTAGCCGGCGCGGGCCGGTCCGGCGAAGGTGAGCGTCGCGAGAAGCTCGCCCGCCCGATCGCGCTCGGCGGTGCTTCCCGAGCTGATGATGCGCCGCAGCGGCGTGCCGTCCAGCCACTCGCTGATGACCACCTTCGGAGCGCTGGCCACCACGGCGGGCACCGCGAAGTCGGGGTCGCCGGCGAACGCGGTCGCGAACGCGCGCTGGGCATCGGCCTCGAGCCGGTAGTCGAGCTCGTCGATGACCCGCTCGCGGATCTCCGAGATCAGCGGCTTGATGTCCAGGCCGGGCGTGACCATCCCGTACAGGCGGGCGAACCTCGACAGCTGGTTGAGGTCGGCCATCAGCGCCGGCCCCGCGCCGGGGTACTGGATCTTGACCGCCACCTCGCGGCCGTCGTGCCAGGTCCCGCGGTGCACCTGCCCGATGCTGGCCGCCGCGGTCGGCTGCTCGTCGAAGCGCTGGAACCGCTCACGCCAGCGGGTGCCGAGCTGCTCGTCGAGGACGCGGCGCACGGTGGCGCCGGGCATCGGCGGCGCCTCCTCCTGCAGCTTGACCAGGGCATCGCGGTAGGGCGCCGCGATGTCGTCGGGCAGCGCGGCCTCGAACACCGACAGCGCCTGGCCGAGCTTCATCGCCCCGCCCTTGAGGGTGCCGAGCACCTCGAACAGCTGCGCCGCCGCGCGCTCGCGGTTGCTCTCGGAGACCTCCTGGGCGCTCTGCCCGCTCAGCCGGCGGCCGACACCGGACGCCGCACGCCCCGCGGCACTGAGCGGCAGCGACGCGAGCTTGGCGGTACGGCGCGCGGAGCGCTCAGGCAGGTCGGACACCATGCCATTGTCCACGAGATCAAGGGATCCGGCACGGGCATTCGGTGTGCCGAGGCCAATAGCGCCGCTCGACGACGAGCTCGGGAAGCGCGATCTCCAGCGTGGCGTTGAGGGTCTCGGGCAGCCGCTCGGAGTCGAGCCACTGGAGCACCTGGGTCACGGCGAGCGACGCGCACAGCATCACCAGGCACAGCTCGCCGCCGTCCGCCGGCGTCGGGGGATAGGCCCGCAGCTGCGACGCCAGCGGGCTCCAGTGCGGGTCGAGGTCGCGGCGCACGGCGTCCTGGCATTCCAGGCAGCTCGACTCGCCGGGCACGACGAACGGCCCGACGATGCCCCGGCGCTCGCGGATGACCGCGTTGAGGAACCGGGTGCCCGAGCGCATCAGCATGCGGGCGCGGTCGCCGCACGGGTCGACCGCCTCGGCGAGCACGACGAGGTCGGGGCAGTCGCTGGCGCCGACCGGGCCGACGGTCACCCTCGGGTACGCGCGAGTGATCGACCGGCGCAGCGCGTCCTGCCGAGGACGCCCCACGTCGTCGGCGGCGGGGCCGCCGGGCACGAGGTCCGTCGGCGTGACCGCGCCCGCGTGCACCAGCCCGAGGCGGCCGATGCCGCTTCCGGCGAGGACGGCGGCGATCGCGGTCGCCAGCCGATTGCCCCCGACGATCACGATGTGCGCGCGGGCGCGCTGCTCGAGAACGGCGCTCGGGCTCACGGACAGCCGACCCAGCGCGCGCCCGTGGATCTCCGGCGACAAGGCGCCGGCGAGCGCCGGGTGCCGGGCGCGTCCGTTGCCCGCGGCGTGCTCGTCCGCGAGGTCGACCAGCACGCCGTGCGCGTCGAGCGCCGTCAGCAGCCGGACCGCCTCGTCGGGGGCGAGCGGCCCCTCGTCGATCACGTCGTCGACGGCGCGGCTGCCGTCCAGCCGTCCGATGAACGTGGCCGCCGCGGCGGTGACGTTGCGCAGGACGACCGCCCGCCGGTCCTCGACACCGATCTGCAGGACGCCGGGGGCGCGCCACGCCCGCCGCAGCACGGAAGGCAGCCAGGGGACGGCGGGGAGTGCGTCGTCGGGCCCGGCCACGGCGCGCGGGTGCTGCTGCTCGGTCATGCCTGCCTCTCTCGCCGGTCGTCGTGGCAGCCTGGCACGCTTCGCACCGTCGACGAGTCAGCTGTCCACAGGCAGCCGGGCCGCGTGCGCCACCCCCTCGAGGAAGCCCTCCGCCTTGGTGGTCAGCGGGTACCGCGCGCACAGCTCGGTGAAGTCCGGGCCGTGGCCGGGGACCAGCAGGTGGGCCAGCTCGTGCACGATCACGTAGTCGATGACCCAGGACGGCATCTCCTGCAGGCGGTGCGAGAGCCGGATGGCGCCGGTGGACGGCGTGCACGAGCCCCATCGCGAGTTCTGGTTGGTCACCCACCGGATGCTGGTCGGCCGCGCGCGGTTGCCCAGATGCGCCGCGGACAGCGCTCTGGCGCGCTCCTCCAGGGCCGCGTCGCTCCGCGGCGCGGCGGCCCGCCGCCGGTGCTCCTGGGAGAGCACCCGCCCCACCATCCGGCGGGTCCATTCCTCGCGCTCGGGGGCCGCCAGCGCGGCCGGCATCAGGACGACGATCTGCTCGCCGTCGCGATACGCCTGCACGCTGCGCCTGCGGCGCGTGCTGCGCCGGATCTCGACCTGCTGCCCGTCCACGACGCGTCGCTCGGTGCCGAACCTGGTATCTGCCACGGGGGAAGGCTAGCCCGTGCCGGCGACAGGGCGCGTTGTGCACACCCGCGGCGATCGAGGCTACCGGCCGGTATCCACACCCCCGTACTTCTACGGGATTCGGGATCGCGCCAGGTCAGAGCATGCGTCCGGGCCGTCCTCGGGGGCTGTGCACAGCCGTCCACAGCGATGTCCCCAGGGCGGCGGCGGGTTGTCCGCAGGCTGTGCACAGGCTTGTCCACAGCCGGGGGACTGCGGCAGTACGCCGGAATCCAGCACGAATCTCATGCGTCGAGGGACCCGCGATGGGTATCTTTCGGGCTAACCGGCCGCGGTACGCGGCCGCCGACCGAAGGAGCACGGATGGCTGAGACGTACAACGGATACTGCGTGAAGTGCAAGGAGAAGCGCGACTTCGAAGGCGAGGTGCACACCAGCGACAGCGGTCGCCGGATGGCGAAGGGCACCTGCCCCGTGTGCGGGACGAAGATGAACCGGATCCTCGGGAAGGCCTAGGAGCCGGTACCCCGCGGCCCGGGCTCGTCGTCCCCGGGACCGTCGGCCTCCGGATCCTCGCCGGTCGGCGGCTGCGGTTCCGCGGCGTCGCCGCCCCGGGCTGCCCCGCCGTCCCACGACAGCAGCGCCTCGAAGTCGGCGTCCGTGAGGGTGGGCTCGCCGCCGGCGTGCTCCCCGGGCTCGACCGCCGGCGTCCCGAAGTCCTCGGAGGTGGGCAGCAGGTCCGGGTGCTCCCACAGCTTGTCGCGGCCGGCGATGCCCTCCGCCGCCTCGATGCGCTCCCACATGGCGGCCGCGTCGCGCAGGCGGCGGGGGCGCAGCTCCAGACCCACCAGCGTGGCGAAGGTCTGCTCCGCGGGACCGCCGGTGGCGCGCCGACGGCGCATCATCTCGCTGAGCGCGCCGGCGACCGGCAGCCGGTCGTTCGCGGCGTGGGTGACGACCCGGTCGACCCAGCCCTCGATGAGGGCCAGCAGCGTCTCGAGGGCCGCCAGCTGCTGCTTCTGCGCCTCGGTCTCCTGCGGCTCGAACACCCCGCTGGACATGATCTCCTGGATCTTCTGCGGGTTGGTCTGCAGATCCTCCGGCGAGACCTCGGACAGCGACTGCTCGATCGCGTTCTTGTCGATGCTGATGCCGGAGGCGTACGCCTCGATGGTGCTCAGCAGCTTCTTGCGCAGCCATGGCACGTGGCTGAACAGCCGGTGGTAGGCGGCCTCCCGCATGCCGAGATACAGCCGGACCTCGTCGGGGATCATGCCGAGCGAGTCGATGAGCGCGTCGACGTTCTGCCCGACGAGGACCGCGGTGCCGTCGGGGCCCAGCGGCAGCCCGATGTCGGTCGAGGTGAGCACCTCGGTCGACAGCTGCGCCAGGGCGTGGCCGACCTGACCGCCGAACATCATGCCGCCCATCCCGGCGAGCACCTTCTCGAAGCCCGGGATGGCGGGCATCCCAGGAATCTGCGCGAGGCCGCCCTCGGGCATCAGGGACGTCATCGCGCTGACCATCTTCGCGGCCACCGGGTCGCACAGCTTCGCCCACACGTCGAGGGTCTGCGAGATCCACTCGGTGCGGCTCCAGACCTCGACCCGCTTGATGCCGCTGGGGAAGGTGGTCGAGTCCTCCAGCCACAGGTCACCGATGGGGATGGCCTGCAGCGCCTGGTCGCGGGTGGTCGCGGTGCGCTTCTCGCCCGCGCGGGCGGCCTGGATCGCGGTCTGCTTGGCGAGGTCCCAGTTCACCGGTCCCGAGCTCTGGCCCTGCCCGGCGAGCATCTGCTGGATCTGCTGGATCATCGGCATCAGCGCGCTCATGTCGGCGGGCAGCTGGCCGCCGGGCAGACCCGGCATCCCGGGGAAGCCGAAACCGAACGGGTTCTGCTGAGAAGGCGACTGGTCGTCGGAGGAATCGTCGTCGTCCGGACCAGGGCCGTTGAAGCCGAAAGGTGGCTTGGTCATGCTGCCTCCAATGATGGGCGCTCTGTACGACAACGTTCTGCCGCCCGAGGGTTGTTCCCTCGCTGGGGGTGCGGCGGGCGGCGATGGGTGCGGCCGCTCGCTCGCCTAGGCTAGGGCAATGACTCGTCGGGCGCAGACCTTGCTCAGCGGGACGGTCGTGCTGGCGATCCTGGTGTGGCTGCTGGCGCTGATCCGGGTGCCGTACGTCGCGTGGGTCCCCGGTCCCACGGTCAACACGCTCGGTTCCTACGAGGGCAAACCGGTCATCGTCGTCGACGGCAAGACCCCCAACCAGACCGATGGCCACCTGAACCTGACCACGGTGGGCGTGGTCGACGACATCACGATCATCCAGGCGATCACCGGCTGGTTCTCCAGCGACACCGCGATCGTGCCGCGCGAGGTCGTGTACCCGCCGACGAAGTCGCGCGACCAGATCGACCAGGCGAACCGGGCCGACTACGTGCAGAGCGAGAGCTCGGCGATCCAGGCGGCGATGAACTATCTCGGCTACCCGAAGAAGATCATCGTCGTCCAGCCGCCGAAGGACGCCCAGATCGCGGCGGGGGACGCCCTGGAGAAGGTGGACGGCACGGCGGTGGCGACCACCGACGAGCTGGCCGCGGTGATGGCCGAGATCGCGCCCGGCACCACGATCACGGTGGACTACCTGCACGACGGGCAGCCGGTGAGCACGCAGCTCACCACGCAGCCGCCCCCGAAGGGACGCTCGGGGTCCGTCATGGGGATGACCGTCAACGTGCGCGGCTACGGCGGGTTCAGCGTGAGCTTCTCCCAGAACGACATCGGCGGTCCGTCGGCGGGGCTGATGCTCACCCTCGGCATCATCGACCTCGTCGGCCCCAGCCCGATCGTGGGCGGGGAGTTCATCGCCGGGACGGGCACCATCGACTCCGGCGGCAAGGTGGGTCCGATCGGCGGCATCCGCTTCAAGCTGATGAAGGCGACCGAGGTGGGCGCGAAGCTGTTCCTCACCCCCGCCGAGAACTGCGCCGAGGCCATGACGGACCCGCCCGCGGGCGCCCCGGTGCTCGCCAAGGTCGAGAAACTGCAGGACGCGATCGACGCGATCGCGGGCTTCCGCGCCGGGAAGAAGATCGCGACGTGCTCGTGACGAGCGGCGCCGGCGGCCAGGTGGCCGGAGGTGCGGAGGCCTCATAGGCTGCTCATGACAGGAACCACACGCGGGCACCGGGCGTTGGGGAAGCAGTGCGCGGCCGGTCATGCCGGCCGCCGACGAAAATAGGAGCGTGCAAGGGTGGCAGTTCGACCGCCGGCCCCGGGGACCTGGGGACTGAGCAAGCGGGCGCGAGTGCTGCTCACCATCGCGGCCGTGATCGCGGTGCTCGCGATCCTCGGCAGCCTGGTGGCCAAGCTGCTGGTGCGGTACTGGTGGTTCCAGGAGACGGGCTACACGTCGGTCTTCTGGACGACCTGGCGCACCCGCGCGGTGCTGTTCCTGGTCTTCGGCGTCCTCGCTGCGGTCGTGATCGGCCTGAACGCCTATCTCGCCTACCGGTTGCGCCCGGCGTTCCGGCCGCTCACCGCGGAGCAGCAGAACCTCGAGCAGTACCGCCGGGCCATCGAGCCGCGCGGCCGTCTCGCGCTGATCGGGCTGTCGCTGGCGGCGTTCCTGATCGGCGGGTACGCCGCGCAGTCGCAGTGGCGCTCGTACCTGCTGTGGTCCAACGCGACGCCGTTCGGGCGGACCGATCCGCAGTTCGGGCTGGACGTCTCCTTCTACACCTTCGAGCTGCCGTTCTGGCGGTTCGCCCTGAGCTTCCTGATGGTGGTCGTCGCGCTCGGTCTGCTGGTCGCCGCGGGCATCCACTACCTGTACGGCGGCATCCGGCTCAACACGCCGGGGGAGCGGTTCGCGACCGGCGCGCTGGCGCACCTGGCCGTGCTGCTCGGCGTGTTCGTGCTGCTCAAGGCGCTGGGCTACTGGCTCGACCGGTATGACCTGATGTTCTCCACGCGCGGCAAGAACTTCTACGGCGCGGCGGCGGCCGACGTGAACGCGATGCTGCCGGCGAAGTCGATCCTGGCCGTGGTCGCGATCATCTGCGCGCTCGCGTTCTTCGCGACGATCCTGATGAAGAACTTCGCCGTGCCCGCCATGGCGCTCGCGCTGATGGTGGTGGCCTCCCTCGCCATCGGCATGGCCTACCCGGCGATCTACAACCGGTTCGTCGTCCTGCCGAACGCCAACGTGAAGGAGGCGCCGTACATCGAGCGGGCGATGGACGCGACGCTGGCGGCGTACGGCCTGAACAACGTCGACTACCAGTCCTATCCGGCCAAGTCGACCGCCGAGCCGTCGGAGATCCGCTCGGACGCCGGCACCATCCCGCACCTGCGGCTGCTGGACCCGAACGTGATCAGCGAGGTCGTGCAGCAGAACGAGCAGGTCGTGCGGGTGTACTCTTTCGCCAGCAAGCTCGACATCGACCGGTACACGGTCGAAGGCAAGAGCGAGGAGTACGTCGTCGCGGTCCGCGAGCTCGACCCGTCGAAGTTCAGCGAGGCCCAGCAGAACTGGATCAACCTGCACACGTACTACACCCACGGCTACGGGTTCATCGCGGCGCCGGCCAACGAGGTCGACGACAAGGGCATGCCGAAGTTCGTGAACTCCGGCTTCGACGGCGGCCTGATCCCCGTCAAGCAGCCGCGGATCTACTACGGCGAGCTCAACGACGAGTACTCCATCGTCGGCAGCGCCGACGGCAAGGACCGCGAGTACGACCGGCCCGAGAGCGACGACGGCCAGAACAAGGGTGAGAAGAAGACGACGTACGACGGCAAGGGCGGCGTCCCCGTCAACAGCTTCTTCCGCAAGGCCGTGTTCGCGATCAACTACGCCGAGGGCAACTTCATCCTCAACAGCAGCATCGGCGACAGCTCGAAGGTGATCTACAACCGCACCCCGCGGGAGCGCGTCGAGTCGGTGGCGCCGTTCATCACCGCCGACGGCGACCCCTATCCCGCGGTCGTCGACGGCCGGATCGTGTGGATCGTCGACGGCTACACGACCAGCGACGGTTACCCGTACGCCGCGCAGACGAGCCTGCGCGACACCACGGCCGACGCGCAGACCGGCACCGGCACCGCGGCGCTCCCGGACGAGCAGGTCAACTACGTGCGGAACTCCGTGAAGGCGACGGTCGACGCGTACGACGGCACGGTGACGCTGTACGAGTGGGACAAGAAGGACCCCGTGCTGAAGACCTGGGAGAAGGCCTACCCGGGCCTGATCAAGCCCAAGGCGGACATCTCCAAGGAGCTGCAGTCGCACTTCCGGTACCCCGAGGACATGTTCAAGCTCCAGCGACAGCTGCTCACGCAGTATCACGTGACCGACACCAGCAAGTTCTACAGTGAGGACAGCTTCTGGAAGGTAGCGGCCGATCCGACCGGGGGAGCCGGTGACCAGCCGGCGTACTACGTACGCTCCCAGCTGCCCGGCGAGCCGGACTCGACGTTCAAGATCACGTCGCCGCTGACCGCGCAGAACAAGGACAACATCACGGCCTACATGTCGGCGGAGAGCGACCCCGAGAACTACGGCAAGATCACCGTGCTGACGATGCCGCCGTCGGAGAACACGTTCGGACCCAAGCAGGTGCAGAACCAGTTCACCAACGACGAGGAGATCAAGACCAAGCTCAACCTGCTGCGCCAGGGCGGCAATCCGGACGCGGTCGAGTTCGGCAACCTGCTGACCGTCCCCATCGCCGGCGGGCTGCTGTACGTGGAGCCGGTGTACGTGCGGTCGTCGTACCCGACGCTGCAGTTCGTGCTGCTGCAGTACGGCGGCAAGCTCGCGTGGGCACCGACGATCAAGGAGGGCCTCGACAAGCTCTTCGGCGCCGGGGCGGGCGACAATGCGCAGAACACCGCCAACCAGGAGGCGGCGACCGGCGGAACGACGGAAGGCTCGACCGGCGGATCCAACGGCGGGTCGAGCAACGGCTCCGGTTCGACCGGACAGTCGTCGGCGCAGCAGAAGATCGCCGACGCGAACTCCCAGCTGCAGGCGGCCATCACCGCCTACGAGAACGCGGCGAAGAACGGCGACTATGCCGCGATGGGTGCCGCTCAGCAGCAGATCATCGACGCGGGCAAGGCGCTGGACGCCGCGGTCAAGGAGGAGCAGGCCGGCCAGTCCGCCGCCCCGACCTCCGGCGGCAACTAGCCGCAGACGGCGTCGAGCCCCAGGGTGTGCGCGCCCCTTCCACGGTCGTCGAGCGAGCCGGAGCGCCAGCGGAGGCGACGTCGAGACGCCGTACGCCGCGGGCCTCGTCCCCGGCCACAAGGTGACGTCGCACACCCTCGGTTGCACGGATGGGGCGACTGGCGTAACATATTCAGAGCAGCGCGGGGTGGAGCAGCTCGGTAGCTCGCTGGGCTCATAACCCAGAGGTCGCAGGTTCAAATCCTGTCCCCGCTACTGATATCAGGTCCGGGATCTTCGGATCCCGGGCCTGAAGCCTTTCTTCGGACGGCGCTCTCCGGAACACAAGCTGACTGGGCGAGCCCTTGGTGGCTCCTATACCTGCGCCGGCACTACCTGCACCGGCACGCGGAGCGCACTTTCAGTGACGGGAGAAGCGGCCCAGCGACCTCACGAGCCTGCGTCCTGTGCGTTCAGAAAGAGCAGCCTTCCCTCGCTCGCAACGTGTGCGCCGACTTCCAGTGCTTCGTGATAGGCACGCAGCTGAGGTGCGTAGTAGGCCTGTCTCGCAGGTATGGCAGCAAGCGGAATGCGGTCGGTCTTGTAGTCCACGACGACCAGCGTGCCGTCATCCTCCCGGTAGATCAGGTCGATGAAGCCCTCGAGCACGATTCCGTCGTCGTCCACCATGCCGACGTACGACTCGCGCCAGTGCGGGCGCGCAGCGGCACGTCGTACGACGTCGGAATCGAGCGCCGACTGGACCAGCGCTCGGACGCTGTCGGCGTGGTCGACGACACCTTCCGCAAGGCACTGCGACGCCACCGCATCGTCGAGTCCCTCGCCCGTCGCGAGGTCGACGATCTGCAGTACGCCGTGAACGGCACGGCCGATGGCGTCGCCGTAGCGGCCCTTCCTCCACGGTGGCAGCTCCACGTCGCGTGCGCCCTTGTGCTCGCCGGCGATGACGACCTGGTTCTCGTCGAGCACTACCTCGGGGTCCGTCCCCTCGAGGCCCGAGGCACTTCGAGAAGGCGCAAGGCGTGTGGTGTCTCGCACCGATTGGAGGCGCGCGAGCCAGGTCTCGAAGTCCGGAGGAGGGGCTGTCGGTGCGGTGGCGCCTGTCGGCGCTCCGGTGGCCTCGGAGGGTGCTTCTGCCAGGTCGTCGAGCCTGACCGCGCCTGCAGCCGAGGCTCCTCCGGCCTCGGCGATCAGCCCGGCGTTGGTTGTCGCGTCGCCCTTGGTCTGCCCGCGGTGCAGCGACACCACGAGGTGGTCCCGGGCACGCGTGGCGGCGACGTACAACAGCCGGCGGCGCTCGTACGCGTCCATCTGCTCGTCGAGCGGCTGCACGTCCTTGAAGTCGTTGGTCTGCACCGTCTTGGTCAGCTTGACGGCGTACCCATCCGGCTTCCACAGCAGCTGCACGCCGTTGGGATTGCGCGGCTGTGACGTCATGCCCGACAGCACGACCATGGGGAACTCCAGACCCTTGGCGCCGTGGATGGTCATGATGCGTACGGCGTCCACGTCGGTCTCGGGGAGGATCGCCTCCGCGACTCGCGAGGACTCCTCGCCCTGCTTCGCGGCCCAGACCAGGTACGAGCGCAAGCCGCCGTGCTCGACCTCGGACCAGGCGCGCGCCTGGTCGGCCACGAACCGCAGCCGGCGCCACTGGTCACGAACGCGCGGGCCGTCGACCGCCACCTCGAACATGCGTCGCTCGGCGATCAGGGCGCCGAGGACCTCGCTCGGCGTCATCCACCGGGAGCGGTAGAACAGGCGCCGCAGATACTCGATCGCCTGCCCGACCGGGTGCGATCGGCGCTCCTCGTCGATCGGAGCGAGGATGTTGAACCGGCCGCCGCCGTGCTTCCACGTCCACAGATCGTCGTCACCGCAGCCGAACAACGCGGATCGGAGCGCCATGACACACGCGAACTGGTCGCCCGGGTCGGCGACGGCGCGCGCGGCGAGCAGCAGGTCGTGCACCTCGGACGCCTGGTAGACGAGCGAGCTGGACTCGGCGCGATAGGAGATCCCGGCAGCGTCGAGCGCCTCCTCGAGCTGGTCCAACGAGGTGCGTGCCGGGATGAGGATGGCGATGTCTCCCAGCCGCAGCGGTCGCCACTCCTTCGTCTGTGCGTCGTGGACGGTCCACCCCTCTGCGTGCGCCTTCCGGATGACGGCAGCGACGTCTGCCGCCTCTTCCGTCCGGAGCAGGTCGGCGTTGCCCTGCGCCTGGTAGTCGTGCGCGTCGGCGCCGAGTACAGCGACCGCGGGCCCATCGCCGGTCTCGAAGACGTCACTGTCGAGCGGCTCGTAAGGGGGCTGGGCGTCGGGGACGTAGTCGATCAGGTGGTCGAAGACGTCGTTGACCCACCGCAGGATCGGGTCTGCCGCCCGGAAGTTCGTGGTGAGCTTGACCTGCGCGGCCTGGCCGAACCACTTCTGCACACCGAGATAGACCGCGATGTTCGCGCGCCGGAAGCGGTAGATCGACTGCTTCGGATCACCGACCACGAACAGCGACCCCTCCGGGACCTCGATGTCCCGCCAGTCCGGCGCGTCGGCGTCGCGGCCTCCGGCAATCCGCACGGCCAGCTCGATCTGGATGGGGTCGGTGTCTTGGAACTCGTCGAGCAGCAGCAGCGGGAACTGCTGCTGGAGCGCCTCGCGAACGTCGCGGTTCTCCCGGAGCAGCTCGCGTGCCAGGACGAGCAGGTCGTGGAACTCCAGCCGTCCCTCGGCCGCGCGTTTCCGTGCAGCGCGTACGACGCGCTCGGCGATCCAGTATGCGAGCGGGCGCAGCGTGGCTTCCGTGAACTCGGCCGCCGCCTGCGTGGCGCGCGATTGAAGGCCCCTGCAGGCGGTCTTGACGTCGTCCAGGTCGCGCCAATTGGCCCTACGCCCATAGAGGAACTTCAACGTGCTGGCAGCGAGCAGGGCGGCGTAGGTCTCACGGTCGTCTGCGGCAGCCGTCAGCCGCTCGCCCCACTTGCCGAGCTCGGCGAGGTTGGGCAGGAACTTGTCGTCGTCGTCTCGACACTCAGCCGCCCGCGCGGCGAGCCGTGCCGCCTCCTCCGCCAGGTGTACGACGTCCGGTGGGCGGAGCGCGGGCGGCCCACCGGGAAGCACCCGGTCCTCGATCAGATCCCAGTCGGCGCCGAAAGCCCGCGTCACCGAGCGCAAATGATCGAGCTTGACGCCGGCGGACAGCGCGAGGGCCACCTTATCGGCCATGTCGGGGTCGTCGAGCAGCTCGCGCTGCAGCACCGACCAGCGCTCCTCGAAGGCGACCGACGAGGCCACCTCGTCGAGTACCTCGAGCAGCGGCGGGAGACCGGCCTCGATCGGGTGCAGCGTGAGGATCCGCTGGGCGAAGGAGTGGAGGGTACCGATCGCCGCGGAGTCCAGGTCCTCGAGCGCCTCCGCCGCACGCCGGCGCTCGGGCTCCGACGTGTCCTTGTTTCGCCAGACGGCCTCGAACTCGCCGCGAAGCCGGTCGCGCAGCTCGGCGCCCGCCTTCTCCGTGAAGGTGACGGCGGCAATGTTCGCCAGCCGGACGCCGTCGCGAAGGGCCAGCGTCCGCACGCGGTTCACCAGGGATCTCGTCTTCCCGGAGCCGGCACCGGCGTCCACGAAGAGGTTTTCGTTGGTTTCGCAAGCGATGCGCCGGCGCGCGGCGTCGTCGGCGAGGCTCCGGTTCACTCGGTATCACCGGCCAGGGCGTCGGGGTCGACGAGCGCGATGAGCGGCTCGAGGACAGGTGCGGTTCGCTTGCGGACGTAGCGCAATCGGGCCTCCTCGTGGCCGATCCCGTCGGGAGTGCAGTACGGGCAGTCGACGTACCCGTAGCCGGGCTTCTCGCTCGGCTTGCCGACGAACATCCCGCGCGCGATCGAAGTGACCAAGGTCGACAACGTCGCGGCGTACTGTCGCTCGAGCCCGGCGTCGAGCACGACAGGGATCCGCCTGCCGGCATCGCCGCGGCGGACGAACCAGTACTGCGCCTCCACGGCGTCGCCATGGAACTCCCTGCGCGCGGCGTAGGCGTAGACCGGGAGCTGCAGCTTCGTGCCCGCCACCACGGGGTCGTCCTTGAGTGGCCTGAACTTGTCGGCTCGTCCGGACTTGATGTCGGTGACGAGCAGCGTGCCGTCGAGGGCCTGGTCGACCTTGTCCGCGCTGCCGCGCATCAGGACCTCGCCTCCGTCGATGGGCACGGTGACTGGGGGCGCGCCCTTCATGCCGAAGATCAGCTCACTGCCGAGGACGGCGGCCCGGCGCTCGGCTCGCCAGGCGTCGTCGTCGGCGAGCATGCGCTCGAGGTCCACGAGGATCTGGGCGCGATCGGCCTGCCACAGCCGCGGGTGTCCGGTGACGCCTCGTCTGGTGAACTCCTCGGCCTTCTCGAGCGCGATCTCGCGCAGCCGCCGGTGATGATCGATGCTCCACGGTTCGCCGTACGTCGGGAGCGTGCCGTCACGCTCGGCTTCCGTGATGAGCGCGTCCATCGCCTCGTGGATCAGCGTGCCGATGTCCACTGCCCGGATCTGGATGATCTCCTCGGGGTCCTGCAGCGGCTCCACCCGGAGCAGCCGTTCGACGAAGTAGCGCTGCGGACACGTCGCGAACGCCTCCAGGGCGGTGGGGGAGACGACCAGCTTCCCGGCGGCGTAGTCGGGAAGCCCGGAGACGTTGCCCAGGTTGCCGTCGAAGCGCGTGAACTCCATCGATTCCCGGGCCTGGATCAGGACGCGAGCGGCCGCGACGGCATCCTCGGCGAGGTCCACACCGCTGCAGGCGGCCCGCACCCGCCACTCCTGCTCGGACGCCGGCCGGTCGGTGCGGCGCAGGGTGTCGGCGAAGGACTCGCTGCTGATGAGCAGGTCGGTCGTGTCGCGGGAGTGCTCGGAGGCCTGGTCCCACTCCGTCGCGGCCAGGTCGCGGTTGCCGGTGATCTCGCGCAGGGTGGGCAGTAGAAAGCGGCTAGGTGTACCCGGCCATCAGGTTGGTAGCAGTCGGCTGATCGGCGGGTTGCCTCCGAGTGCGCTGTGGCGGCGTTCAGTGTTGTAGTACTCCAGCCACGGCGCAAGGGCAGCGGCGCGCTGGTCGTTGGTGGTAAAGGCCTGCCGATAGGCCCACTCGGTGGCCAGGGTGCGGTTGAGGCGCTCGACCTTGCCGTTCTGCCAGGGGCAGTGCGGCTTGATGAACCTCTGGACGATGCCGTGCTCAGCACACACGGCGCGCAGCGACCAGCGGTAGGCCCATGCGTTGTCGGTCATCAGCCGCTCGATCCGCGTGATGCCGTGAACCGCGAAGTACGCGATCGCCCGCTGAAGGAACGCGGCGCAGGTCGTGCCCTTCTCATCGGGCAAGACCTCGCTGTAAGCCAGCCGGGAGTGGTCATCGACTAGTGAGTGCACGTACTCGAACCCGACCTTCATCGAGCGGTCGCGTTGGATGGAACCGGACCCTCGGCCCAGAGCACGCCAGCCACCGCCATCAGGGATGCGGCCGATCTTCTTGACGTCCATGTGCACCAGCTCGCCCGGCCGCTCGCGCTCGTAGCGCACCGCGGCCTGTTTCGAGGACCGGATGAGCTCACCGGTCATCGGATCGCACTCGCGCAGATAGGGCACCCGGTGGCGGCGCAGGATCCGAGACACCGTCCGGGCCGGCACACCCACCTTCGGGCCCAGCACGTCGGGCCCCTCCCGGTGCTGGGTGCGGGCGGCCAGGACCTTCCTCTCGATGTCGTCACTGGTCTTGGTGGGCACTGTGTGGGGGCGCGAGGACCGCGTCACCAACCCGTCCTCACCTTCAGCGGCGTACCGGTCGATCCAGGTCCGCACGCACTTGCGCGACACGCCCATTGCGGCAGCGATATGGGCTTGAGGCCAGCCGGCTTGATGACGCTGAACGATCAGGCGGCGACCATGAACGGTCAGCCGGGCACTACCGTGGGACACGAGAACCTCCGGGTGAGAGTGGGCCTTAGACAAGCCACATCCCACACGGAGGTTCTCGCTCGTTCAAGCAGGCACGCTGCTACCAACGTCCTGGCCGGGTACAGCTAGGCAGGCGCTCGGTGCTCCGGCGCAAGTCGCCGCGGGGGAAGCTGGCGGTGACGCGCGGCGCGCTGGAGAAGGCGGCGAGCAGGTGGCGCTGCTTGGCGTCGAGCCGGTCGCGGATCTCCTCGAGCTCGCCCTCCGTGGCGCTGCGGAGGCGCTCGTTGAGCAAAGCGTCCTCGTGCAACCGGCCGGGGAACCCGTCCTCGGCGAGGCCGACGACGAAGGCCGCGTCGAGGTCCAGGCCGAGCGCTGCCGAGATCGGGCCGACGAAGACCCCTTCGCCGAACCGGCCGACGCGGGGCAGCGCGGACTCGAGCTCGAGGACGAGCACGCCGACCAGCTGGCTCAGGCTCGTGGTCGACTCGAATGCCGCGAGACCCGCGAGCCCCTGGACCGTTCTCTCGATGACCGCGGCGGCGTACTGCTCCTCGAGGGGCAGCCTGGTCAGCTCGGCCGGCGTGCCGTAGAGGTCGTGGAAGAGGCCGAGCGCCCAGGCGCTGAGGTCCGGCCAGGAGGTGCGGCTCAGACCCTCGTCGAGACGGGCCTGGAGCCGGGTCACGAAACCCGCGAGGGCGCGGGCGGAGTCGATTTCCCGCTGGGCGGCCTCCGTGCGCGAGAGGGACGGGTCCTCCGAGCTGGCCTGCTCGTCGATCACCGCCTGCTCGTGGGCGATGTAGAGCTCGAGCTTGGGGAGCCAGTCCTGCCCGCCGACGACCCCGGCGGCCCGCGACGCGCGCTCCCACCGGGCGACCTTGACGGTGCCACCGTCGAGATCACGGGTGGGCGCTTCCGCGAGCGCGGTGAAAGTCGCACCGCGTGGGAGTCCGGTGCTCGCCAGTTCCAGCATCCCGAGGAAGCCGCGCGCGATGGCACGCTCGTGCACGGCGCGAGTGGCAGGGCCGTTGACGAGCAGGCCTGCGGCGCCGAGGTGCTCGTGCAGGAGGCGGGCGTAGGGCTGTGCGGCGCCGTAGAGCACGGCTACCCGGTGGGCGGGGGCGCCGTCCGCGAGGGCGGACACCACCTCGCGGACGACGCAGCGAACCTCGTCGTCCGAGTCGGAGGCGTGGAGGACCCGGGTTGCGATCGGGGGCTTGGTCATCTCGTCCGGAGCTTCGGCGCCGAGACGAGTGAGCGTGCGCCGCACCGCCTTGTCGGCACGCTGCACGCCCGTCGTCCCAGCAATGACGGTCAGCCGTTCGTGCCCGAGCGCTCGGGCGAAGGCGGCTTCTGCCTGGCTGAGGGCCTCAGGGATGTAGAGGACGATCTCGCCCTGCTCGTGAAGCCGGCCCGGCTCCCTTTCGACGAGCTCCGCTGCGGCAAGCAGGAGATCGGTCGCGTCGTACCAGCTCTCGGCCAGCCGGCTGGTGACCGACTCGTGCAGTCGGAGCAGGTCCGGGCTGAGCGTGGTCGATGCCCGTGCGCGGTCCCGTGCCTCTGGCGACACGTCGCGCAGTTCCCGGTGGGCGTTCGCCAGGGCGCGAACCGTTGCGGGGTGGTCCTTGACCTTCTCGAAGCAGCCGGGGTCGGCGTCGAGAGCGGCTCGCCAGGCGGACGCGGTGATCGCGCTGGTCGCTGGGCGGCGAGGGTGAAGAGCCGGGCTGGCGATCTGTTCCGCGAGCCGTGGCAGAGTACTGAGGTAGAGGCCCGCCACGCCATTGCGGCGGCCGTCGAGGCCGTGGGCGAGGTAGCGGCGAGCGACGATTCCGGCGATGTTGTTGGGCACCAGAACGGTGACCGGCCCCATGGGGTCGTCGCGCTTGGCCTCGCTGACGACGCTGCGCAGCGCGTCGAGGGCAGACCGCCCGTACGGTGTGACGATCACGCGCGCACCCATGTATCCCCCTGACCGCTGTCCTGGGAATCACCGTAGCCAGCGCCACCGACGAAAGCAGCCGGAGCCATCGACCAAGGACCGGGCGGCGCTACCAGATTCGTCGCGGCGACCCGCCGGCCGGGCTCGTGCGTGCTGTCGTGCGAGGCGATTCGGATCCCCGTGCTCGACGGAAGATTCCACCCACGTGGACTTGACCTCATCCCCGGCTCCCGGCGGGAGGACGGCGGTGGTCTCCGAAAACGACGCGAATCCGGGCCGCAGGACATCCGGGGTGCCCAGACGCCGGGAAGGTCGACGTCTTCCGGACCGGGCGAGGTCGCGGTGGCGCCCGGGCCGCGGCGTCCCGCTACCGCTCAGACGAAGCCGAAGACGGGCGGGACGACCACCATGACGAGCGCGGCCCAGGCGGCGTAGACCGGCAGGTAGTCGGTCTGCCACCGCTCGATCGTGGCGAACGGTCGAGTCCCGCGCAGGAATCCGCCGCACAGCCACGCCGACCGTACGAGGTTGACCAGCACGACGACGTTGAGGCCCAGCGCGGATACCTTGTTGGCACTCAAGCCGAACTCGGCGATCCGCGAGACCATCGAGGTCAGCACGATCGCATCGACGATCAGTGCCCCGATGAGCAGGGCGAGCAGGATCCAGTCGAACGTCCCAGGCGCCGCGAGCGGCTCGCGGGCGGAGACGGCGTACAGCCACAGGCCGAGCACCAGGACCAGCAGCAGTGCCATCACGACGAGCAGGTCGCGATTGGCGTCCAGGCGAGCCGCGTTTACCGCGAACGCCACGATCACCGCGCCGAGCAGCAGCACCGTCAGCGGGCTGAACACCCGGGTCAGCACCGGCGCCATGTTCTCGATGACGGACTGCTTGGCCTCGACGAGCCACGCCGCGACGATCGTGGCGCCGGCGGCGCCCATCGGCACGATCCAGCTGCCGAGCGCCGTCGCCGGGTCGACGTCGACCGCATTGAAGACCCCGGCTGCCAGTCCGACCAGCACGCCACCGCCGAGCGCGAGCAGCGCCAGATAGATCACCCACTCGCCGGTGAACCGGATGAAGTCCATCCGTCTCCGGGCCGGCCGCCACTCGCCACCGGCGTACGCGACGCCGACGACGAACCACATCACGACAGCGCCGTGGGCCGCGGCGATGCCCCTGGTGACGCCGGCGTCCGCGAAGGGGTAGAGGTTCAGCAGCAGCGCCGTGCTCGCCGCTGCGCCGCCCACCGCGACCCACGCGGTGGGCGACAGGCGTCGGGTCCACGCGAGATAGCAGACCAGCGGCGCGAGGGCGAGCGGCGCGTTCGCGACGGCGCGGTCCTGGCCGAGGACCGCGATTCCGGCTCGGACGACGACCGCGGCCGCCACCGCGAACGCCAGCATCGCCGGTATGCCGCGGCGGTGAGCCCGCGCGGCGGTGCCAGGTGTGACGAGCTGCTTCCACAGCCGTTCGGAGTGCTCCTGGGCGAACTCGCGGGAAATGGCGTCGTGCGCGCCCATGCGCTTGACGGAGACGAGGAACGCCTCGTCCGGGCTCAGCCCGGCGTCGTTGAGGGCGTCGATCTGGTCGCGCAGATGGCCTTCCATCTCCTCGGCGTCGTCGTCGGTGATCGCCGGATGGCGCGCGAGAAACCTCCGCCACTGCTCGATCTGCGCCTCGACGTCCATCATGCGACCCCGGGCGCGGAGACGAAGCGTGCTTGTCGCCAGACCTTGTCCAGCGCGTCGCTGACGACGACCCACTGGGCGCGGCGCTCGGCGAGCGACTCCCGCCCGAGGTCGGTCAGCGCGTAGACCTTGCGGCGCCGTCCCTGCTCGGAGGTGGTCCACGATGCGGTGATGTTCCCGAGCCGCTCGAGCCGGTGTAGCAGGGGGTACAGCATGCCGTCGGTCCAGTCGATCCGGCCGCCCGACAGCTCGGCGACCTGCTGCAGTATCGCGTAGCCGTACGACTCGCCCTCGGCCAGGATGCCCAGGACCAGAGGGGTGGCCGACGCGGCGACCAGCTCTTTGTCGAAGTGCATGAGATGTCCTCGGGTTGCCCAGCAGCGCACCACCACCATACCTCGCGGTGCTAGGTATACGGAGTGGGTGATGTGGTCGGCCTTGTCGGGGCGCCCGCCTACGATGGCGAGGTGGATTTCGAGGCGATCGAGGCGCTGCGTGAGCACCACGCCGCGTGGCGGCTGCTGCGCGCCGGGAACGCCGGTCTCGTCCTGTCGTTCCTCGGCGGGTACTTCGTCGAGCAGAATCGCGGGGCGTGCCCGGCGAGCGAGCTCGCGGCCGCGCTCGACGACCACCTCTACGGGCTGAATCACGCGAGCTCCACCGACGGCGAGCTGCGCTTCCCGAAGGCGCCGCGTGCCTACCTCGAGGACTGGGCCGCGCCGGACGCCGGCTACTTGCGGCGGTTCTACCCGGCCCGCGATGACGAGGTCCACTACGAGGTCACTCCGGCTTTCGAGAAGGCATACGGCTGGATAGGCACGCTGCAGGCCCGGCCGTTCATCGCGACCGAATCCCGGTTGCACATCGCAGTCGACCTGTTGCGACAGATCGTTCACGGGACGGACACCGATCCCGAGAGCCGGCTCGAGACGTTGCGCAGGAAGCGCGCCGAGATCGACTCCGAGATCGCCGCGGTCGAGGCCGGCGAGCTGGCGGTGCTCGGGCCGACGGGCATCCGCGACCGCTATCAGCAGTTCACCGCGACGGCGCGCGACCTGCTGTCCGACTTCCGCGAGGTCGAGGAGAACTTCCGGAGGCTTGACCGCGCCGCACGCGAGAAGATCGCCAGGTGGGTCGGCAGCAAGGGCGAGCTGCTCACCGAGCTGGTCGACAGCCGCTCCGACATCACCGGGCCCGACCAAGGCCATAGCTTCCAAGCGTTCTACGAATTCCTGCTGTCCGGCACCCGGCAGCAAGAGCTCAACGAGTTGCTCCGGCGGGTGGCGGCGCTCGGCGAGGTGGAGGCCGACGGGCGACTCACACACGTGCAACACGACTGGTCCGAGGCAGCGGAGCGGGTGCAACGGACGGTCCGGCAGATCTCTGAGCAGCTGCGCAGATTTCTCGACGACCAGGTGTGGCTGGAGAACCGCAGGGTTCTCGACCTCGTGCGCGAGGTAGAAGGCCTCGCGCTGAAGATGCGCGACACGCCACCGAACGTGGGCCTGGAGGTCGACGAGCCAGGAATCGCGATGGCGCTGCCGTTCGCGCGACCGCTGTACCGGCCACCTGCGACCGCCGAGGTCGAGAGCCTGATTCCGCCGGCCGTCGAGGACGTCGATCCCGATCTGCTGTTCTCCCAGACATTCGTGGACTCGACGCGGCTGATGCAGAACATCCGCGCGGTGCTCCCCGAACGCTCGGCCGCCCTGCTGTCCGACATCGTCGCCTGGTACCCCATCGAGCAAGGAGCGGCAGAGATCATCTCCTACCTCGCCATCGACGACGGAGAGATCACGGTCGAGATGGATTCCGACGACGAGATCGTGCTCGACTACGCCGACCCGACAGATTCCAGCCGGACCGTACGGGCGCGGCTGCCGAAGGTGACGGTGCGACGCCGGTGAACGACCAGCACGCCACCGCCAGCGCGATCATCCGGCTGATGCAGGGGGTGGTCTATCGGGAGACCGATGAGCCGACGTGGCTCACCCTCGAGACGGCTGGAGCCGGCGTCCGCGATCATTTCGCGACCATCGGAGTCGACGTCGTCGTCGATGAAGACGAAGGCTACGCCTACCTTCGGTCGCGTCCTGAGGCCGACGGGGAGGAGGCCCTGCCTCGGCTGGTGCGTCGCCGCAGCCTCACCTATCCCGTCAGCCTGCTGCTGGTGCTGCTGCGCAAGCGGTTGTTGGAGTTCGAGACCGGCGGTGGCGAGGGTCGCCTCATTCTCAGCAACGAGCAGCTGCTGGAAATGCTGCGGACGTTCCAGGCCGAATCGACCAACGAGGCCCGGCTCGTGGACGTAGCCGAGACGACGATCAAGAAGACCGCGGAGCTCGGTTTCCTCCGACCCTTGCGCGATCAGCGCGACCACTGGGAGGTGCGGCGCATCGTCAAGGCGTACGTCGACGCCGAGACGCTGTCGGACTTCGCCGGCAAGCTACGCGAGTACGCCGGCGGAGAGGCTTCCGATGACTGACGGTCTATTCTCACGGCTCGAGCTCGCGGGTGGCGACGACTCCCGAGCCGGCTACCGGCTCCGCCACATCGAGGTCCTCAACTGGGGCACGTTCGACAAGCACGTCTGGCGGCTGGCTCCCAGGTCCGACTCGGCGCTGCTCACCGGGGACATCGGGTCGGGCAAGTCGACGCTCGTCGACGCGGTGACGACGCTCCTGATGCCGGCACACAGGATCGCGTACAACAAGGCCGCCGGGGCAGACACCCGCGAGCGGTCACTGCGGTCGTACGTCGAGGGCCACTACAAGTCGGAGCGCGTCGAGTCCTCCGGCAGATCTCGTGCCATCGGGCTTCGCTCGGGCTCCCGTACCTACTCGGTGATCGTCGGCGTGTTCGGCAACGACGGCTATGACGAGACGGTCACCCTCGCACAGGTCTTCCAGCAGCGCGAGCCCACCGGCCAACCGTACCGATTCTTCGTCACGGCGCGACAGGAACTGTCGATCGCGACGGACTTCGCGGACTTCGGTTCCGACCTCCGCGACCTGCGCAAGCGGTTACGGGGCACCGGAGCCGACATCTTCGACGAGTTTCCCAAGTACGCCACCTCGCTGCGGCGGCTGCTCGGGATCCGCTCGGAGCAGGCCCTGGAGCTGTTCCACCAGACCGTCTCGATGAAGTCCGTCGGCAATCTCAACGACTTCGTCCGCGACCACATGCTGGAGCCCAGCGATTCCAGCGGCCGGGTCGGCGACATCATCGCGCACTTCGACGACCTCACCAAGGCGCACGACGCGGTCAAGAGGGCCCGCGAGCAGCTGGAGGTCCTGACGCCGATCACGGTCACAGCAGCGAAGTACGACGATGCCCTGCGGCAGCGCGACGGCGTTGAGCAGGAACGGGCGGCCGTGCGGCTGTTTATCGCCGAGCTCCGAGCCGGTCTGCTCGAGGCGGAGGTCCGCCGGCTCGAGTCCGAGAAAGAGCGATGGGGCGAGGAGCTGGGCGCCGCGAAGACCCAGCAGCGACTGCTCGCCGACCGCCGCGACGCGCTCATCGAAGAACGCGCCAGGGAGGGTGGTGACCGGATCGGCGAGCTCGAACGGCTCGCCCGCGAAGCGCGCACGCAGGCCGCGCAGCGGCGTCTCGCGCGCGACCAGTTCGATGCTGCGATCTCCGACGCCGGGCTCGATCCCATCACCGGCAGCGGCGGGTTCGAGGCGTTGACCACTCGCGTCGCGGGCGAGCTCCCGAAGCTCACCGAGGCCAAGCGCGCACTCGACAACGACGCTGCGGAGGCGATCGCGCGTGAGAAGGACCTCAAGCGACGACGTGCCGTGGTCGACGAGGAACTCGAGAGCCTGCAGCAGCGCACGAGCAACCTGCCGATCGAGCAGGTCGACGTCCGGGTGCAGCTGTGCGCTGACCTCGATCTCAGCGTCGAGGAGCTGCCGTATGCCGGTGAGCAGCTCGATCTCCGTGAGGAGCACGCCGAGTGGCGTGGCGCCGCCGAACGCGTACTTCGTGGGTTTGCGCTGTCGCTGCTCGTGCCCCAGCGCCATTACGAGGCGGTCGCCGGGTGGGTCAACGGCCGACGGCTGACCTTCCGCGGGCGCGGCGACCGTGAGATAGGCGCCCGGCTCACCTATGTCCGCGTTCCTGACCGTCAGCTGGCGCTGCAGCCGGCGTCGGGCGGTCCACTCGCTCTCGCCGACTGCATCCAGATCAAGGACGGCCCGTTCACGGCCTACCTCTCCGGCGAGCTCGGCAAGCGCGCCGACCACCGCTGCGCGCGAACTCTCGAGGAGTTCCGGACCGAGCGCCGGGCGGTCACGCGTGCGGGCCAGGTCCGGTCCGGTGACCGTCACGACAAGGACGACCGGCATGACATCAACGACCCGCGGCGGTGGGTACTCGGCTGGGCGAACGAACGAAAGATCGCGGCGCTTCGTGGCGAGATCGAGAACCTCGACGCGGAGCTGGCCGCGGCGGCGGGTGAGTCCGCGCGGATCCTCGGAGAGCGTGACACCGTCCAGTCACGCCTTCAGGCATTGGCCCGCCTGGAGGGGTACCTGTCGTGGTCAGAGCTCGACGCGGACGAGGCAGTGGATCGCGCCACCTCGCACGACCAGGAGCGGGCGCGGCTGGCAGCCGGCTCATCCCGGCTCGTCGAGATCGGCCGAGAGCTCGATGCCGCCGAGCGCCAGGCAACCGGGGTCACGCAGCGCATCGACGAGCTGACCGGCCGGCTGGCCACTACTGCGCAGGCTGCCGATTCGTCCACCCGCGAGCGGCAGCGTGACCTTGAGCTGATCTCGGCCGTCCCGGAGGACGAATGCGCCGCGGCTCGATCGGCGTACGCCGCCCTCCACGAGCGACTTCGCGGCAGACGGCCGACGCGCGCGGCCGACTGCGCTTCGGCCGAGTCGGCGCTTAGCGATGAGCTGTACGGGCGGATCGAGCGACTGGGCCGCGAGCTCGGCGGCTTCGGGCAACGGCTGGTCCAGGACATGGGCGAGGTGCTGCGCCGCTGGCCCGAGCTGCGCGCCGACCTCGATGCCGCGGTGGAATCGCGCGGCGACTTCGTGGCGCTGCGGGAACGCGTCGCCGGCGACGACCTTCCGCGGTTCGAGACGGAGTTCAAGCATCAGCTCAACAAGAATGCGATCCAGGAGCTCGCCGGCTTCAACAACTGGCTGGGCCGCCAGGCCGCCGCCATCGACGAGCGTGTCGGCCGGATCAACGAGGCGCTCGGTGCCGTCCCGTACAACCCGGGGCGGTACATCCGGCTGGAGAAGGAGCCGACATCCAACCAGGAGGTCGCGCAGTTCCGCGGCGACCTGCGCAACCTCACGAACGACAGCCTGCGTGTCGACGGCGACCAGTACTCCGAACAACGATTCCTGGACGTCCAGCGGATCATCGAACGATTCCGCGGCCGGGACGGCTTCGCCGACTCCGACAAGGCGTGGACCCGACGGGTCACCGACGTCCGCAACTGGTTCGTGTTCTCGGCGTCCGAACGCGATCGTGATACCCACGTCGAATGGGAGCACTACAGCGATTCCGACGGTAAGTCCGGTGGCCAGAAGGAGAAGCTCGCCTACACCATCCTCGCCGCTTCGCTCGCGTACCAGTTCGGGCTTGAATGGGGAGCGGTGAAGTCGAAGGACTTCCGGTTCGCCGTCATCGACGAGGCCTTCGGGAGGGGCTCGGACGCGTCGACCCGCTACGCGCTGGAGCTGTTCGACCGCCTGGGACTGCAGCTGCTGATCGTGACGCCGCTGCAGAAGGTGCACATCATCGAGCCGTATGTGAAGGCCATCGGCTTCGTTGACAATCCGGACGGCACGTTCTCGCGGCTGTACACGATGACGATCGAGGAATACCGTGCACGTCGAGACGGCGGCAGCGCATGACCCGTGGATGGACGACGCCGCGGGACATCGCGGCCGTGGTGCGCCGCAGGTGGGACGACGGCAGTCTGCTGCGCCGTTACGCGGGAGCTGCGCCCTTCGAGCCCATCCAGATCCGGTTACGCGGTCCGAAGCCCGCAGAGATCGGCGACGACCTCGCCGCGGTGCGTGACTGGATCGCCGCGTTGGATGCCGGCCGCCGCGACGATGGCAGCTACGGCCTTGTCTGGCAGCCCGTCGGCGGTCGTGCCATCGGGCGTAACGAGATTCCTTTGCGCGCGATAATCGACCGGGCCGACCAGGTGTGGCAACTGCTCGGCGTCCGCGACGCCGTACACCGATTCGACGAGATCCTCGCACGAGCGGGTCACCGGACGGCGGTGCGCCGGTGGGTGGTGGCCAAGCCGCACGACGCCCTCCGCCTGCACGAGCAGTTCGCCCGGCTGGTCGGGGCATACGACTGGCTCGACGCGCACCGCGGATCCGGGCGCTACCTGCGTGAGATCAGCGCGCCGGGCGTCGATACCAAGTTCGCCGAGCAGCACAGGGCAGTGCTTGCCGCGATCCTCGAGGTATCGCCGAGCCCGCCGAAGTTCCTGGCGGAGCTCGGGTTGCGGGCCAAACCGCGTCTGGTACGAATCCGCCCCGCGCCGATGCTCGGACTGCCGCGGCACACGACCGAGATCGCCCTGCGCCCTGTGGAGATGCGCCTCCTGGAGATCGCGCCACGTCGGGCGTTGGTGATCGAGAACGAGATCAGCTACCTCAGCGTGGACGTTCCCGCCGACGGCGTCGTGATCTGGGGAGAAGGCTTCGCGGTCGATCGAGTAGGTCGGCTTCCGTGGCTGAAGGACGCGCATGTGCGGTACTGGGGCGACCTCGACACGCATGGCTTCGCGATGCTCGATCAGCTTCGTGCCTGGCTTCCACAGACGACATCGGTCCTCATGGACCGAGCCACGCTGGTCGCCCACCGTGAGCGATGGGGAAGTGATACCAAGCCGACGAGCGCCGCCCTCGGCCGGCTGACCGCCGACGAGCTCGCGCTGTACACGGACCTGGTCACCGACGCCCTGGGTCCGCGGGTTCGCCTCGAGCAGGAGCGCATCGACTGGACGTGGGTCGAGAAGCTCCTCGCCACGGAGTAGGCCGAAGCCCGGCTCGTCTGTTGCTGGCGGACGGCGTGTCGGCCCGTCCGTCCCGATGCGGTGCCGCTGCCCGTAGTCTCCGAGCATGAGTGAACGCGTCGCGGTGTACATCGATTTCGACAATGTGGTCATCTCGCGGTATGACGACGTGCACGGCAAGCAGGCGTGGCGCAAGGACGATCCGCGCCAGCACGGCCAGCCGGCAGGCTCGAAGGACCCGATCGACGTCAAGCTGACGGCGGCGCGGGTCGACATCGGGGCGATCATCGACTTCGCCGCCTCGTTCGGAAGCGTCTCCTTGAGCCGCGCGTATGCGGACTGGTCGGTGCCGGTCAACGCGTCGTACCGCACCGAGCTCATCGAACGGTCGCTGCACCTGGTCCAGCTCTTCCACGCCTCCGGCGTCAAGAACGGCGCGGACATCAGGCTCGCGGTCGACGCGGTCGAGGACCTGATGCGCCACCCCGAGATCACCCACGTCGTCCTGGTCGCCGGCGACTCCGACTTCGTACCGCTGGCCCAGAGCTGCAAGCAACTCGGCCGGTACGTGGTCGGCATCGGGGTCACCGGGTCGACGAGCCGTGCCCTGGTGTCGGCCTGCAACGAGTTCATCGACTACGCGCATCTGCCGGGTGTCACACCGGCCCCTGTCTCGGAAGCGAAGAAGCCGGACGTCGCGGACAAGCCGGCAGCGACGAAGTCGGCGAAGCGCTCGCCCAAGAACTCCGCGGCGGTCGCGGCGACCAATCTCCTCGTCCGCGCGACGCGGGTGGGCCTGCAGAAGAGTGATGACGACTGGGTCCACGCAGGTGGCGTCAAGAGCCAAATGCAGCGCATGGATCCCGCGTTCAAGGAGAAGTCGCTCGGCTTCTCCTCGTTCCGCGCCTTCGTCGAATCGCGTGGCGACCAGGTGGTCTCGAAGGTCGCGGAGAACGGCCAGCTCATGGTGCGGCTCAAGTGAGCTGCGACCGCTGACGATCGCCGGTCGCAGTCACGCCGGGCCCTGCCCCGGCGGGTCGAACCCGGCGGGGCCTTCCGGTCCACAAGTCGCCCGGCGATGCGGTCATCGGCGCCACCGTCAACACCAGCGGCACCCTACGGGTGCGGGCCGCCAAGGTGGGCGCAGACACCGCGTTGGCCCAGATCGTCGCGCTCGTCCAGCAGGCGCAGAACTCCAAGGCTCCCGGACAGCGGTTGGCCGACAGGGCGGCGTTCTGGCTGGTGCTCGTCGCGCTGGGCGGCGGCGCCGGCACCTTCCTGGTCTGGCTCGCGGCAGGGGCAAGCGTGCAGACCGCGCTGCTGTTCGCCGTCACCGTCGTCGTGATCACCTGTCCCGATGCCCTCTGTCTGGCCACACCGACCGCCATCATGGTGGGGTCCGCGCTGGGCGCCGGGCGCGGGATCCTGTTCAAGAACGCGACCGCGATCGAGACCGCCGCCCGCATCGACACCGTCGTCTTCGACAAGACCGGCACCCTGACCAAGGGCGAGCCGGAGGTCACGGAGGTCATCGTCGACGGAATCGAGCACGACCGGGTGCTCGCGCTCGCCGAAGCCCTCGAGCGTGAGTCCGCTCGCCGAAGCGGTCGTACGCCACGTCGACGCAACCGGCGTGCCGCGGCTCCAAGCCACGAGCTTCCGGAACGTCACCGGCATCGGTGCCCTCGCCGACGTCGAGGGCCATGCGGTGGCGATCGGCAACCGCCGCCTGATGGAGTCCGAAGGCATCAGCATCGGTGCACTCGAAGCCCGCCGCGACAAGGTCACCTCCGGCGGTCGTACGGCGGTATTCGTCGGCGTCGACGGGGAGGTCGTGGCGGTCATCGGCATCGCCGACGCGGCCCGCGAGACGTCCGTGGCCGCCGTAGCAGCGTTGCACGAGGCCGGCATCCGCATGGTCATGCTTACCGGCGACAACCGGGCGACGGCCGATCGGATCGCCGAGGACCTGGGCATCGACGACGTGATCGCTGAGGTGCTGCCCGAGGACAAGGCCCATCAGGTCCAGCAGCCCCAGGCTCAGGGACGCGTCTTGGCGATGGTCGGGGACGGCGTCAACGACTCGCCTTCATTGGTGCAGGCCGACGTGGGTATCGCCGTCGGTGCCGGAGGACGCCCACGAATCATGATCTGGGTCAAGGCCGCGTACGCAGGCCCGACGTACGTTCGAGCCATCCCGACCACGGAGGAGCTCATCATGACCGCCACCCTCATCGTCACGCTCGGCGTCGTCGCCGCGTTGGCCACCCTCGCTGCCGTGGTGCTGCTGAGGCCGAGGACCGCGAGCGCGCACTGCGACACCATGGACGGTCCCGCAGTACGGGACGGCCGGCTGGCTCTGGAGTCCGGCGATGTGCACATCGCCCTCAAGTGGGTGCAGCCGGACGGTGACGCCGAGCTGCGCCGGATCTTCTCGCAAGCGCAGGCAGCACGACGCCTCGGTGAGGATGCCCGGTTCGTCGCGGACCAGTGGTTCCTCGAGAACCTCGTGCGCATCCACCGCGCCGGGGAAGGAGCGCCGTACACCGGTCTGCAGCCGGCCGGTGCGCCGATAGACGATCGCGTCCGGGCCGCGGACGAGGCTGTCGCTACCGGAAGCCTGGCGCCGCTGGTCGATCTGGTCCCCGCGCAGCAGCTTCCGGAGATCGAGCGGCGGTTCGCCGAAGTGCTGGCGCGCAAGGAGTTCGCGGCAGATGACGTGGACGCCGGCCGGGCCTACCTCGAGGCGTACATCGGGTTCTTCAAGCTGGCGGAGGGCCACGACCACGGTCATGGGGACGCCGACCATGACCACGGTCATGGGCACGCCGAGCCGGACCACCACCCGGTTGGTCAGCACGCCTGAGCCGCCGCAGTGCGACTGCCGCAGCACCGGACCGGAGGAGCCATGACCACGATCATGCTCATCGCCACCGCGATGATGATCGGCCTCGGCGCCGGCCTGGTGCTCCGGCGTTGGGTGGCCGCGCCCGCCCGGATCGAGTCGGTCTCCATGGAGCCCGCCCTTCAGCCCGGGCAACGTGTCCTTGTCCGCCCGCTGCGTTCGGTCGAGGGCGTGGCCCGAGGCGACGTGGTGCTGGTGCGCTCGGAGGAGCTCGGGCGGGTGGTGGTCAAGCGGGCCGTCGGTCTCCCGGGCGAGCACATCGTGCTAGACGCCGGAGGCCATGTGTGGGTCGACGGACGTCGGCTCGCCGAGCCGTATGCCCGCCACAGCCCACAGGCGGTCCGACCGGCGACGTACGCCGTCCCCGCGCGGAGCCTGTTCCTGCTCGGTGACAACAGGCCGATCTCCGATGACAGCCGAAGCTGGCGACAGCCTTATCTGCGGGAGGATGCTCTGGTGGGCCGGGTCATCCGGCTCTGAGAGGACCGCCATGAGCAAGCAGCCAAGTGCACCCTCGGGTGCCGCCGCGGCGCACGACCATCGGTTCCACTGCGTCAGCCTGGTGCCGATCTTCGCCACCCTCTCGGAGGACGACCGGCACCGGGTCGCAGCCGTGGCTCGGACGCGCTACTACGACCGGCAGCAGAGGATCTTCGCCCCCGGCGACCACCCCGGGCTGCACATCGTCCACCGCGGGCAGGTGAAGCTCTATCGGCTGACCGACAGCGGAGCCGAGCAGCTCGTTCGCATCGTCGGCCCTGGAGACTTTCTCGGCGAGACCGCCCTTCTGACGACCGTCGAAGCCGACGACTTCGCGGAGGCGGTCCAGCCGAGCGAGGTGTGCTCGATCAGCCGCGACGACATCACGGCCCTGCTCGAGCGCAGTCCAGACGTTGCGCTCGACCTGCTCAAGGCGGTGGCCGGCCGGCTCCACGTCGCGGAGAGCCAGCTCTCCGCGCTGTCCGGACTCTCCGTGGGCGAACGCCTGGCCAGGCACCTGCTCGAGCAGTCCGTCGCCGCGGGCGGCGGTCGGTTCCGGCTCGCCACCACCAAGAAGGACCTCGCGTCGTACCTCGGGACGACGCCGGAGACCATCAGCCGGCGCCTGGCAGCGATGCGCGAACGCGGCCTGATCCGGCTCGGCCCGGGACGCCTGGTGGAGATCCTCGACGCAGAGGGCCTCCGTGGCTTCCAGCCTTGATCCGCTGAGGTCACCAGGCTGGACGGCGATGCGGTGTGCGCTCGGCGTTCAGCGTCGCGCCAGGGCGAGCGCGTAGTCGCCGGCGTCGTCGCTCCACCAGCCCTCGAGGCGCAGCCCGACTGCCTCGAGCTCTCGAGCGATCCGTTCCCGTCGGAACTTGGCCGAGATCTCGGTACGGATCTCCTCACCCGCCGCAAGTTCGATCGTGAGGGACAAGGCGGGAATGGTCACCGTCATCGGTGCCTGAGCCCGCAGGCGCATCTCGATCCACTCGTTCTCGGAATCCCAGAGTGCTACGTGGTCGAAAGCCATCGGGTCGAAGTCGGCGCCGAGCTCGCCGTTGAGCACGTGCAGCACGTTGCGATTGAACGCCGCGGTCACGGCGGCGGCATCGTCGTACGCGGCGACCAGTCGACCGGCGTCCTTCACGAGGTCCAGGCCGAGCAGTAGCGTGTCGCCGTCGTTCAAGGTTGCCGCCAGTCCGCCCAGGAACTCGCCGCGGGGAAGCGGGGGATAGTTGCCCAGGGTGCTGCCCAGAAGTGCCACCAGGCGGCGGCCCTCGCCGGGCAGGTGGGCCAGGTGACGGTCGAAGTCCGCCACGACGCCACGGATGGCCAGCTCGGGATAGAACTGCCGCAACTGAGGGACGGCCGCCCGCAGAGCTCCGAGGCTGACGTCCACAGGGACGTACTGGGTGAGTGCCCCGGCATCCGTCATCGCATCCAGCAGCAGCCGAGTCTTCTCGCTGGAGCCGGAGCCGAGCTCGACGAGCACCTCGGCATCGGCAGCGGCAGCGATGTCGGCGGCCACGCCGTTCAGCAGCGCGTGCTCGGCCCGCGTCGGGTAGTACTCAGGAAGCCGGGTGATCTCCTCGAAGAGCACGCTGCCCGCGTCGTCGTAGAAGTACTTCGGTGGCAGCCACTTGGGAGAGGCGGTCAACCCGCTGCGCGCGTCGTGCTCGAGAATCTGGCGCTGCTCCTCGGACTCGAGCAGGACGTCGACGTCAGTAGCCGGCGGGGCAGCGGTGGGCCTCATACGTAGTCTCCTTTGATGGGTGGGAATCCAGCCTGGCTGACGACGAGATCGCGGGAGCGGTGCCTTGGCAGGCAGCGCCCTCTGACGTCTGGCCGGTCACCTGGGCAACCGGCCGCCGTCGTCGGCGAGCCGCACACCGGTGACCGGCCACCGCGCGTGGGGAGGGAAGAAGTTCCGGTACGACGTCCGCGCGTGGCCCGGTGGCGTCAGCACGCATCCGCCGCGAAGAACCATCTGGTTGGACATGAACTTCCCGTTGTATTCCCCGATCGCGCCGCTCGGCGGGTGGAACCCGGGGTAAGGCAGGTAGGCCGAGGAGGTCCACTGCCAGCAGTCCCCGGCCAGCTGTCGCAGGTCGCCGGTGGACGCGCCGGCCGGTCTCGGATGCCACGACGGGGTCGACATCTGCACGGCAGCCGGCTGCTCGCGTGGGGGCGAGGTCTGCCCAGCGGCGTGCTCCCACTCGGCCTCGGTCGGCAGCCGCTTGCCGGCCCAAGTCGCGTAGGCGTCCGCCTCGTAATGGCTGACATGGCAGACCGGCAAGCCGGGATCCGCCGGGAAGGTGCCGTGCAACGTGTGCTCGAGCCAGACTCCGTCAACCTCGGACCAGTAGAGGGGCGCTGACCAGCCTTCGCCCTGCACGCGGCCCCATCCGTCCGAGAGCCAGAGCTCGGGACGCCGGTAGCCTCCGTCGGCCATGAACTCGAGCCACTCACCATTGGTCACCAGTCGATCGGCAAGCCGGTACGGAAGAAGGTATTGCTGGTGCCGGGGCAGCTCGTTGTCGAAGCAGAAGCCGTCGCCCTCGCGCCCGATCTCCACCAGTCCGCCTTCGTACTCGCGCCAGCCGAGCGGGCCGGCCTCGCCGCGGATCGCGGTGGTATCGACATAGGCAGGCTGCAACGGATTGAGCGAAAGCACGTGCTTGATATCCATCAGCAGCAGCTCCTGGTGCTGCTGCTCGTGGTGGAAGCCCAGCTCGATGGTGTCGGCGATCTTCGCGATCGCCCCGTCGTCGAGGACCTCGAGAAGGTCTCGCATCCGTTCGTCCACGTTGCGCCGGTACACGCCCACGTCGTGTACCCCGGGCCGGCTGATGACCCCGCGCATCGGGCGGGCGAAGCGCGGGCCGACCGCCTCGTAGTAGCTGTTGAACAGGAACCAGTACTTGTCCTGGAACGGCGTGAAGTCGTTCTCTGCCTCGGCGAGCACGAAGGTCTCGAAGAACCATGTGGCGTGCGCGCGATGCCACTTCGTCGGGGAGGCATCCGGCATCGACTGCACGGTCTGGTCCTCCGGCGACAGCGGCGTGGCGAGGAGCTCCGTATGGGCACGTACCTCGCCGTATCGGCTGAGCAGCGTCGCTGGATCAGTGTTTTGGCTGGTCGGAGTCGTCACGAGCCCCATCATTGCACCGATCTCTGACATAGGTGTGTGCTGGATTACATAACCCGATCCACCCCTATACGGCGCTGAGGCCCGGGGGCGGGACGAAGCAGTCGATCATGCGCGCCTCGAGGGGACCGTCAGCGCACCTGGCGTACGAGGCCGGCCCATCCCGCTCGGGGTGGGTGTGCTCGAGGCGCTGGCGTAGGTGTTGCTCGAGGCTGGTGACCTGTCGTGGTGGCGGTTCGCTGACGGGTAGTGGTGGGGTGCTGATGTAGGCGTGGCCGGTGGGTGTGGTGGTGACGGTGACGTGCCGGCCCTGGATGATCCGGGGCTGGGTGCGCCAGCCGGGTTGTTCCTTGACCTGGTTGCAGCGTTGGCACAGGCCTTGCCCGTTGGCGATGGTGGTGGGTCCGCCGGCGGCGTGGGGCTGGATGTGGTCGAGGTGGCGGATGGGTGCGCCGCAGCCGCGGCAGTCCCGGTCGCGGGCCATGATGGCGCGGCGGGTGGCGCCGGTGAACCGCCGCCGGGTCGCGTCCGCGTTCGTGATCTCGCCGCTGATCGGGTC